>JAISLJ010000200.1 GCA_031290955.1 Zoogloeaceae bacterium
GGCCAGGATCTCGCCGCCATTCCCCGCGAGGAACTGCGCGCCGCCATTCGCAAATGCCATCAAACGCTTTGGGAAGGCGGTCGCCGCAGTCCCATTGTGGCGTTTGGCGAATTCTGCAAAATCATTTTCATCAAGCACCGCGACGAGAAAAATCCGGATCGGCCAGACGGCGCGCCCTACGCTTTCCAGCGCCGCGATGGCGAAACCAGCGAGAAACTTCGCCGACAAGGCCATCGCCGAAATCGACAAGCTGCTCGCGCAGAAGGAAAGCGAATTGTTGATGGCGATGTGATGGGCAGAATAGAAATTTGTTGAAATCGTGGCCTTTCTGGAAGAAGGTATAATATCGGCAATGTTGTGCCGGAACGGGAGTGTTCTCACGTTCCTCTCGGCAAGTGGTCGTGTAAGTTACTTGGCATAGGAGAAAAGAAATTGACCGAAAGATACGAGGGTGCTGATGCAACCATCTTCCATGGGGATTGCCTGGAGGCTCTAAACAGTATTCCAGATGCTTCGGTTGATCTCATTTTTGCTGATCCGCCCTACAACATTGGGAAGAAGTTCAGTGAGTTCAAAGATTCTTGGCCGTCCGACTTGGCCTACGCTGAGTGGTGCTATCAATGGCTTGCTGTCTGCATCAGCAAGCTTAAATTGACTGGTAGCCTGTATGTCATGACGAGTACACAGGCAATGCCATACCTTGATCTGTGGCTCCGTAAGCGCATCAACATATTGTCTCGCATTGTTTGGCATTACGACAGTTCAGGAGTACAAGCGAAGAAGTATTTCGGCTCGCTTTATGAACCGATTCTCCACTGTGTAAAGGACGCGAAGAACTACACATTCAACGCGGCAGATATTGAGGTCGAAGCGCGAACTGGCGCGGTTCGTAAACTCATTGACTATCGAAAAGAGGTTCCGGCACCATACAAAACGACAAAAGTTCCAGGCAACATTTGGTATCTACCGCGTGTGCGTTATCGGATGTCCGAATACGAAGAGCACCCGAGCCAGAAACCAGAATCACTCCTAGAGCGTATCATCAAAGCTAGTTCTAACTCTAGTGACTTAGTTCTTGATCCCTTCAGCGGCACGTTCACAACATGTGCTGTAGCACAACGGCTTGGTCGGCGTTCGATTGGCATTGAGCTGCAAGCCGAGTACGTGAAGATTGGTCTTCGTCGGCTTGGCATTGCTACTCATTTTAACGGGGAATCTTTGCAAGCGCTAGACAAAACCTATATTCGCAAAAATGGTAACGGTATAAAAGGTGGTGTTATCGCTAAAAAAGAGCAAGGGAGGTTGTTCGATGCCAATATTTGAGTATTCCCGCCATGCGTTTACACCAATCATTCTTGATGTACTGAAGAAGCACTTCGGTGAATATGCAGAAGATGTCTTCGTGAACAGTCCGATTCTTGGTTACTTAAACAATAAGACCAAAGCGGCCAATCGTGGATCTAAGGCAAGAGGAGCGTTTGCTAACCACTATGCCCTGTATGTTGTTGTTGAGGATTATATCAAAAAAGGTTTTGCTGATGGCAAGGCTGGTATTCCCTACTCGAAGTATGAAGGAGCTCGCTTTTCTGACTTATTCCGCCGACAGCGCGAGCTTCCTTTCGGATCAAAGCTTCAGAACCACGCTCTCAACTCACGCCTGAACGACGAGTTCAAAAAGTTTTATCCATCTGTTGGAAAACTTCCTATTGTACGTGATGTGATGACGCAGCACTATTGGATACAGGAAGACCTTCTGCATGTAACTGTGCGCCATAAGGATGGGAGGGATAACATTTACAATATTGCACATGTGATTGTCGAGATCATTGATGCTTACATCACTACTAAACGTGCTGCCTTTGAGGAGTTCTTGGAAACATGCCGACAGATTGCGGAACTGGGGAAAAAAGACCCCAAGCAGGCAATCGATTTCATCACGCAACAACTCGCACCTAACGTCGATGCTCGTGTTTTTGAGATAGTTAGTTACGCCGTTCTCAAAGCCAAGTTTGGGCAGGAAACTATCTGGATCGGCGACACGAGGGAAACAGTTTCTGAAGAGTTTTTAGTGCTTTACAAGACAGGCCGAACCAACGCGAACGATGGAGGTATTGACTTCGTTATGAAACCATTGGGGCGCTTCTTCCAAGTCACGGAAACTATTGACGTAAACAAGTACTTTCTTGACATTGATAAGGTGCAGCGTTTCCCTATCACTTTCATCGTGAAATCGGCTGAGACTGCTGATCGGATTCGATCCGCCATTCGTTCCCAAGCCATCGCGAAGTATAAAATTGACGCTGTGATCGATACCTACATGAAGGCTGTCGAGGAAATTATCAACGTTAATGACTTAGTGATGGTTTTTGATGCTGTGGTGAAATTAGGAAAACTTCAAAATGTGATGGATGAAATCATTGTTCAGAGCAAGATCGAATTCAACTACGAAGCAGACGATGGTAATAATAACATTGTTCTGCCCTAAAATAATCCCAAACCATTATCCAAAAGTACCAGAACTGGACGCGACAAGCAACACGAAGATGTAATCAATCTGACAATCCCAGTTCCAACGGATGTAAACGTGCAGCAAACCATCGCCGCCACAGGGAAGCCCGTCGCCTGTGCGACGAGGCGGAATCAGGATGGCAAGCCGCCAAACATTGGTTTGAAGAACAACTGCTGGGCACGGAAAAACCATGATGTCCGAGTTCATTGTCGTCTATCAACCGCAAGAAAATCAGCCTATCCTTGACACGTTTCAGGAGCGGCTGGAAGAAATTCCCGCGAAACGCGGCAATTCATGGAAGGAAAAAACATGGCAATCTGGCTTGTCCGCGCCGGTTCTCACGGCGAATACGAACAAAAGTTCATTCAGGAAAACCGCGTTTATGTGACGTGGGACAATCTGAATGTGAATATCGGAAAACTCGAAGCGCGATCCCAACTGACCGGCATCATGGCCGAGCGTTACCCGGACGCCAAGCCCAAGGCCATCCAGAATTGGGTCAGCCAGATTTGGCGATTTTGTCGTTCTTCCGCTCAAGACGCAGCCCGCCATCTATATCGGCGAAGTGACCGGCGATTATCGGTCGGAAACAGGCGGAATCAACCCGTTCTACCATTGGCGCGCGGTCAAGTGGGTTGGCGAGGCAATACCGCGCGCCAATTTCGGCAAGGATTTGCTCTACACTTTCGGCGCGTTCATGACAATCTGCCGGGTACAACGCAATAACGCGGAACAGCGTATCGTCGCCATGCGCGCCAGCGGCTGGAAACCGGAAACCCTCGCGGCGGCAATCAAAGCCTCGACGCCCGCAAATGACGAAATCGCCGAAGACAGCGACCTCGAAGAACTGGCGCATGACCAGATTGCGCAACTCATCGCTTTCCGTTTCAAGGGGAACCATTTAACGCGCCTGGTGGAAGCCATCCTGAAGGCGCAGGGCTACACGACCTATCGCAGTCCAGAAGGCACGGATGGCGGCGCGGATATTCTGGCGGGCACAGGAACGCTTGGATTCGGCTCGCCACGCTTGTGCGTCGAAGTCAAATCGGAAAACACCCCGATTGACCGCCCGACCGTGGATAAACTTTTGGGCGCAGTTTCCAAGTTTGGCGCCGAAGAAGGCTTGTTTGTTTCGTGGAGTGGTTTCAAGGGCAACGTCCAAAAAGAACTCGCCGCAAGTTTTTTCCGCGTTCGTCTCTGGACGCAAAAAGAATTGCTGGAACAACTTTTCGCCAACTACGACCGTCTCGACGAAGAAATGAAAGCTGAATTGCCATTGAAACGAGTCTGGATGGTTGCCGCGCAGGATGGTGGATTGTGATGAACGAATAATCCGTCCATTGGCGTATTTTCCATTGGAATAGACGTCGCATTCCAGATGATCGGCGGGCTTCGGCGCTTCCAAACCCATCGCCGACAACACCACGGAAGAAGGAAAAGCCAAGAACCGGCGCGTGGAAATTGTGAAGCTGTAGGAAAGCAGCGGGGGCATCCTGCTCCCCCTCCAAAGACAAGAAAAGCGAGGCAGGGGGCGGGCGCTCGTGAAACATCCTGTCGATTTCCCCCGCATACGCAATCTTTCCCAATGCGGCAATCCAGTCGGCTGGAGGTGGCGCGTTACGGCTCCGGATGCTGGAATATCTGCCGCAGGTAGCCTAGGAATGTTTCGTCGTCGCAGAGGGTTTTTCCCGGCGCGTCGGAGAGCTTGGCAACTGGCTGGCCGTTGCAGGCGACGAGTTTCATGACGATGTTGAGCGCCTTTTTTGGCGTATCGTTGGTAAGGTTGGTGCCGATGCCGCAGGCAATGCGAATGCGGCCCCTGAAGTGGCGGTAGAGGGCAATGCTCCGGGGAACATCCAGGCCGTCCGAGAAGATGAGTTGCCGGGCACGCGGGTCGATGCGCAGTTTCTGGTAATGGGCGATGGCCTTCTCGCCCCACGCCACCGGGTCGCCGGAATCGTGGCGCAGGCCGTCGAAGAGCTTGGCGAAATAAAGATCGAAGTCGCGCAGAAAAGCGTCCATGCCCACAACGTCGGTCAGCGCGATGCCCAGATCGCCCCGGTATTCCTGCACCCAGCCTTCGAGCGCCGCTTTCTGGAAATCCCGCAGGCGCACACCCACGGCCTGGTAGGCTTGCAGATATTCGTGCGCCATGGTGCCGATGGGCGTGAGGCCCAGTTTCCTGGCGAGGTAAACATTGGAAGTGCCGCTGAAATGCAGGGGCAGTTTCGTGCTGAGGGTGGAGAGCACTTCTTCGTGCCAGAGGCCGGAATAACGACGGCGCAGGCCGAAATCGCTGAAGACGAAGCCGGAGAGCGGCGTTGGGCCGCGCAGGTCTTCGGCTGTGGCGATGAGGGCGATTTTCGCCGCCAGCCGCCGCCGCGCTTCGGCAAGCGTCGCTTCCCGGTCGTCCGGGTCACTCAGGCGGCGAAAGTAGAGTTCATTGACGATGTAGAGCACGAAAATCTCGAAGCCCATGACATGGACAATCGGCCCCCTGGTCGTGATGCGCAGCGTTTCCCCTTCGCTTTCCACCGTGATGAAGCGGCGCTGGAAACGAAAGACGGAGAGAAAATCGACGAAATCGCTCTTGATGAAGCGCAGGGAACGCAGGTAATCGAGTTCTTCGAGCGTAAAACACAGGGCGCACAGCCGTTCGAGTTCCGTTTCAACTTCCGCCTTCAGGTCGGCGAGCGGCAAGGTGGGCGTGTTGCGGCAGACGAAGGCGTATTCGGCCTGGATGCCGGGATGGCTGTGCAGGAGCGCCTGCCACATGGTGAATTTGTAGAGATCGGTCTCCAGCAGGCTTTGGACGACGGGCGGGTTCATGGCATCGTCCTCGTTAAAACTGCACCGTGTCGGCGGTCGTGACGCGCGCGCCGCGCTGGCGCATGGCATCGAGGAAGGCGCTTTGCTGTGCCGCGAAGCCCGCAACCGGACTCATGCAATCGGCCAGCAACACGATGCGCGTCGCCGTCTCCGGGCGATACGTGACGATGTCCTCGACGGTGGCCCGGACGCAATGGCTGCCCGCTTCCCCCGCCACCAGGATTGCGTCGGCGCGGGTCAGACGGTCAAGCAGGGCCTCATGGACCAGGGGATCGGGCGCGCCCGGATCGGGGACTTCGGCGCGAATGGCGCTGTAATGCTCCGTGCGGGGATTCATCCCTTTCAAAACCTTCTGCGCGTTGCGGCCGCTCGCCTCCTCCCACTGGTTGTAGGCGCGGCGCACCGCCGCATGCGCGTTGTGGCCCCAGGAACCCAGTTCGCAATGTACCGGCCAGACCATGTGGGTATGGCGGCCCGCCGCTTCCAGCGCGTCGAGATAATCGAGGACATACGCAAGGTCCTCCGCGACGCGGGGCAGGAACGCGCCCGCCCGAACGTCCGCGGCACGGATGGGCGTAAAGGGGGAAACCGCCGCGCCGTTGCCCTGCCGCCAGAATCCCGGATGCGCAATATCCAGGCGCAGGTGGGAATCGAGCGTGACCGTGATCGCGTCGATGCCATTGCCCGCCCGTTCAATCAGCGCCGCCAGCCGCAACATGTCCGCATGCGCGCCGGGGACAGGCAGGGCAGGCGCATGGCCCGCCCGCAATGCGTCGGGAAGATCACAAAAATCGTTTTGCGGATCAATGATGAGAAGATGCACGGCGTTGGTCCTGCGGACGGCAGTTTCCCACGAAATTCGCCCCCACGGAAAAATGCCATCCTCTATACGTGATTAAAACCCTCTGAAACTCGTAAAGGCTTCGACGGGTTCGCGGTCAGTGGAAAGCTGGTTTTCGGGCGCGGTGTTGTCGGCCTGGCCCAGGGCGATGCCAGAGACCACCAGTTCGTTTTCGGGAATGCCCAGATGTTTGCGCACGATGTCCCCGTAATCGGCGAAGGCGTTCTGGACGCAGGTATCCAGTCCGCGCGCGCGGGCAGCAAGAATGATGTGCCCGATGAAAATGCCGTAATCGAGGAACATGCCGCGGCCCAGTTGCCTGTCCATCGTCAGGATGAGGCCCACGGGCGCGTCGAAGAAGAGATAGTTGCGCCCGGTCTGTTCCTGCATGCGCGCCTTGTCGCCCTTGGCGATGCCCAGAAGGCTGTAGAGACCCAGGCCCACTGCGCGGCGGCGGGAAAGCCAGGGTTCAGTCCATTCTTTCGGGTAATAATCGAATTCCCGCTGGCCCTGGCGTCCGGCATTGAATTCCGCGAGGATGGCGGCGGAAAGCGCCTTGCGTTCCTCTCCGGCCAGGGCATGCACCCTCCAGGGCTGGACATTGGTGCCGGAAGGCGCGCGGCTTGCCAGTTCCAGAAGCTCGGTGACAACTTCCTTCGCCACCGGCGTGGGCAGGAAGCGGCGGATGGAACGGCGGGAGCGGATGGCCTCGGCGATGGCGGCAAAGGCTTGCGGATCGAATGTGGTCATGGGGTGTCTCCTGTGGGCAGAATTTCGGCCAGGGCCGTGATGAGCGCGGCGCACTCGTCGGGCGTGCCGACGGTGATTCGCAGGTAATCTTCGATGCGTGGCGCGTCGAAGTGCCGGACGATGATACTCCGTTCCCGCAGCTTTTGCGCGAGTTCTCCCGCCGGGTGGGCGGGATGGCGGGCGAACACGAAATTGGCGGCGGAAGGCAGCACCACAAAACCCAGGTCGGCAAGCGAGGCCGTGAGCCGTTCGCGTTCCGCGATGATCCGGGCGCAATTCTCCCGGAACCAGTCGCGGTCTTCCAGCGCCGCCGCGCCCCCGGCAATCGCCAGATGGTCGAGCACATAGGAATTGAAGCAGTTCTTCACCCGCTCCATGCCCTCGATCAATTCCGGCGCGCCGATGGCGAAGCCGACCCGCAAGCCCGCCAGGGCGCGGGATTTGGAAAGGGTCTGCACCACGAGCAGGTTGGGGAATTCCTCCAGCAAGGCGATGGCCGAATCCGCGCCGAAATCGACGTAGGCTTCATCGACCACCACCACCACGTCCGGCTGCGCCTCCAGGATGGCCCGGATGCCGGAGAGCGGCAAGGCCACACCGGTCGGGGCGTTGGGATTGGCGAAGATGATGCCGCCGCATCCACGTCCGGCATAATCTTCGGGCTGGATGGCAAAGGCGGCATCGAGCGGCACGGTTGCGTATGCGATGCCGTAGAGGCCGCAATAGACCGTATAGAAGCTGTAGGTGATGTCCGGCAGCAGGAGCGGCGCTTCGTGCTTCAGGAGCGCCTGGAAAACGATGGCAAGCACTTCGTCGGAACTGTTGCCCACGAAGATGTGCCGGGAAGAAAGCGCCGATCCGACAAGCGGCGCGTAGAAATCGCGGATTGCCGTTTTCAGGCGTTCTCCTTCTGGATCAGGATAACGCGCAAGGCATGTGCCCTCCTCGCCCAGCGCGGCGCGGATGGCGGCCACGACACGGGGCGAGGGCGGATCGGGATTCTCGTTGGTGTTCAGCTTGATGAGCCGTTCAAGCCGGGGCTGCTCGCCCGGCTGGTACGGCTTCAGGCCATGCACGGCAGGATTCCAGAAGCGGCTCATGGCGTGTCCGGCTTGACTTCAAACTCGCCCACCAGAATGCGCTCCTTGGCATCCTTGAGGCGCAGGGTGACGGATTGCTTGTGTGGATGCTCGCTGGCGTAGCGCGTGAAGAAATCCAGTTGCAGGGTGGTGGCTTCCGAAAGGATTTGCTGCTGGTGGCCATAGAACTGGACCTCAACACGATACGTGCCCGGCTTGGCCCGTTTCAGGGTGTATTCTTCCGGGCCGTAGCCTTGGGTGTTGTCCGGCGAGACGCGCCCGCCCTGATAGCTCAGGGGGGCGCTGTAGAAGGTTTCTTCCTGGTTCGGGTCGATGACGTGAAGGTCGATATCCGTATTGTCGCTGTCCCAGGTGAGCACGACGCGCAAATCCAGCGGGCGGTTGCGCAGGAAGAGGGGATCGATCCCGCGGGTATCCAGGGGGCGGCCTTTTGCCGTCGCTTCGGCGATGATGGCGTTCATCTCGGTGAGCGCGATGACCTCAATGCCGGGAAAGTCACGCGCAAACACACGTTCCACAACAGCATAGAGATGCTCGATTGCGGCCTGTTCCTCGCCTGCTGCCGCAAGGGCCAGCCCCAGGTCGCGCCAGGACTGGGGCTCATCCTCCGCCAGATGCAGCACGCGCCGGAAAACGCGCACGGCGGCACGCGCCTCTCCCGTCGCCAGCAAACGGTAGCCAAGAATGCGCAGGATCTGGCGGTTTTCCAGATCGATTTCCGCAAGATTGGAGAGCACCCGCTGCGCCAGTTCCGTTTCTCCCCGCGCAAAAAACTGGTCGGCGACATCCAGATAGAAGGCGGCGCTGTTGGCGTAATCGGGCCGCTCGTCCAGATAGACGCGATACATCTGGTACGCCTTGCCGAGGCCCTTCATCCGGGCGATATAGGGCGCGTCTGATGACCAGGGGCGCACGGCGATGGAAAGGGTGGAATTTTGCGCGGAGCCGGAGGCTTTGTCTTCGGCGGCAAACATGGGTTCCGCTGCAGCGGATTCCTTGAACTCGGATACCTTGAACTCGGATCCGTCCCTACTTTCACGCCTTTCACGCAGGATCGCCGAAGCCCTGTTGCCAAAGTAGCCCCTTGCGGTTTCCTTGTTGGAGGTCCTTGTTTTCCTGGGTTTGTCCTTGGGGAAATCCTTTTTCCACCAGGCATCGCGCTGTTCCCACTCGGCCTTGACCTGCTCCATTTTCGTCCTCCTGTCACGGGCGGCTTGCGGCGCGTGGGCGCGCAGACGGTCGTATGCGGCTTTCAGTTCTTCGGGCGGCTCGATTTCGTGGGCCACGTAATCTTCCACGCGATCCAGCACGATCAGGGAAGTTTCCCGTGTGGGCAGGCCGAATTGTTTCCCCAGGCGGCGAATCGCGCCCCGGTTCAGTTCGTGCTCGGCTTCCAGGTTTTCCAGGGTGAGCGCCGCCCACAGGAAGGGAACGCCGGGAACATCGGAAAAAACTCCGTCGGGAGAGGCGGGCAGACCTGCGGGGAACTGCTGGACAAGGCGCTTGGCGCCATCGGAAAAGACGATGCGCACGGGACGCGCCGCATCGCGCACAAGGCCCGCGACAAGAAAGGTGTCGGGCGCGGCGGCGGACCAGACCGCATCGGCAATGCCGTCGCCTTCCACCGCGACGATGTGCGGGCGCGTGTGGTTCAGGCGAGCGACGCCGCCTTGCGCGTCCAGGATTCCCAGGTCGATGAGCGCGCCCTGCGCGGCCAGCCGTTTCAGGCGGGCGGTATCGGCGCCCGGCGTGGAAATCACCGCATACAGCGGTTGGGACGGCGGGGCAAGCTGCGCGGGGCTATAGTTGTCCAGACCATCCGAGAACAGCAGGTTCAGTTCGGCGTCGTCCGCAAAATCCAGCGCGGCAAGGTTGGTCGCGCCATCATAGATGGTTGCGGCCAAATCCTTTTTCAGCGCGGACCAGTCGCCGTTTGTCACCGCGAAGCTCTGTGGCGCTTCGGAAACATTGCGAATCTTCCGCACCCGTACCGTCACATTGCGCGCCTGGGCGAAAAAAGCCTCCAGAAAGGCGAATTCCTTGGCGTGGTCGCGTTTTTCCCCAGAGAGGGAAGCGTCCCAGAACAGGGAAACGCGCTGCGGCAGCGCGCGCGGACGCACAAGCGTTTCCGGGTCGGGCAACTCCGCGTAAAAATACGTTTTCCCCGCGAAATTGCCGTACTGGAAGGTGGTCTTGTCGACGGGAACCCGGAGCAGAATCACCGCGTTGCTTGTGAGCGCGATTTCCTTTGCCGGAAGCCGGGCAAGCCAGCCCTCTTTCGTTTGCGCAAACGCAAGCGACAGACCGGGCGGGCCGCCGAGCAGCACGGGCGCTTTGCTTCCCCGCGCGCGCAGGGACAGGGAAAGGTGGGCGGGCTGTGTGGCGTAGGCGAGCGGCAGCCGATAACGCGCGCGCCCCTGGTCTTGCGGCAGGCGCTCGCGATAGCGCAGGCGCACGCGCCGCGTTTTGCCGGGATCCAGGGGATAGACGCGCAGCTTGAAATGATTGCCTTGGGTGACTTCCAGCAAGGCCGGGTCGATTCGCTGCCGGATCACTTCCTCGAATACCTGCCGCCCCTGGTTCTTCGGCACGGGAACGGCCTCGCGCATCACTTCCTTGCCTTTTTCGTTTGGCATCGAAAGCGCGAACCCGGTGATGACCTGCCCATCGGCCAGCGGAAACTGCAATTCGCCTTCCAGCACACGGGCATTGGGATTGTAGAACTGCATATCCACCGTGGTCCAGGCGAACGAGCCGGAAATTTCAGCCTGAATGGACAACTCGCGCAATTCAATGGCCTTTTCCGCGCCCTGGACCGATAGCCGCACGGGAGGCGGAGGCGGCAGGACTTCGCCTGTTCTTTCCCCATCCGGAGGCACAGGGGCAAGGGCGACAAATGTTGCCCCCGGATTGGCGGGGTGATTCGCGGGATTGTTCGTGGAATCCGGATTGGACACATGGACTGTGCCGTTTGTACCGGCTTCCCGCGGAGGATTCTGTCGGGCGGCCAGCGCGAAAAGACCGGAGAACAACAGCACAAGGACAAACCCTGCGATGACTTTTTTCACGAGCGTGTGTTGCATGGGAACTCTCCTGGCCAGCCTTGGCCCTGTGTCATGGTTTCATCCGTTGCCCGCACCGCGCCGGGCAATGCCAAGCCGCTGATTTTCCGCCATTTGACTGACTTTGCCAAGGGAGGAGGGAATTGCTCTGTCATGGCGTTATTGCAGGCTTTCCAGGCGCAAGCGGATGACATTGCCCCGAACGGCGGCAAGCGCCTCGATGCCGTGGATCGCGGTTTCCGCCTGCTTCTCCCGGCATTCATGGGTGAGAATGATGATGTCGGTCTCGCCTTCGCCTTCGTTTGGCTCGCGTTGCAGCATGGCGTCGATTGAAATTTCCTGGTCGGCCAGGATGCGGGTAATGTCGGCCAGCACACCGGGCTTGTCCTCCACGGTGAGGCGCAGGTAAAAGGAGGTGCGGGCTTCCGCGATGGGCAGCACGGACAGGTCGTGCAACTGGTCGGGCTGGAAGGCGAGATGCGGCACGCGGTTATGCGGATCGGTCGCGGCGGTGCGGGCGACATCCACCAGGTCGGCGATGACTGCGGAGGCGGTTGGCTCCGCGCCCGCGCCCTTGCCGTAGTAGAGCGTTGCGCCCACCGCGTCGGCCTTGACCAGCACGGCGTTCATTGCGCCTTCCACATTGGCGATCAGGCGGCGGGCGGGCACCAGTGTGGGATGCACGCGCAGCTCCACGCCATCCGCGCGCCGCCGGGTGATGCCCAGGAGTTTGATGCGGTAGCCCAGTTGTTCGGCGTATTTGATGTCGACCGCTTCGAGTTTCGTGATGCCTTCCACGTAAGCCTTGTCGAACTGGATGGGAATGCCGAAGGCGATGGCGGCCATGAGCGTTGCCTTGTGCGCGGCGTCGATGCCTTCGATGTCAAAGGTCGGATCAGCTTCGGCGTAGCCCAGGCGTTGCGCTTCGGCGAGCACATCGGCAAAGGGCAGAGCCTTGTCGCGCATTTCGGAGAGAATGAAATTGGTGGTGCCGTTGATGATGCCCGCCACCCATTCGATGCGATTGGCGGCCAGCCCCTCGCGCAGCGCCTTGATGATCGGGATGCCGCCCGCGACCGCCGCCTCGAAGGCCACGGTCACGCCCTTCTCCCGCGCTGCCGCGAAAATCTCGTTGCCATGCACGGCCAGCAGCGCCTTGTTGGCGGTGACGACGTGCTTGCCGTTTTCAATGGCTTGCCGCACCAGATCGCGGGCAATGCCATACCCGCCGATCAGTTCCACGACCACGTCTACTTCTGGGTCTTCCACGACGGCAAAGGCGTCCTCGGTGATCCTGCAAGCGCCGTTGGTAATCTCCCGCGCGCGCGCGAGGTTTGTGTCTGCCGCCACGGAAACGCGGATGGGTCGCCCGGCGCGCCGGGCAATTTCCTCCGCGTTCCGGGCAAGCACTGTAAACGTGCCGCCCCCCACCGTGCCAAGCCCGAGCAAACCGACATGTACTGGTTTCATCGACATTCTTCCCGAAAGCAAAAACCAGAATGGTAGCAGGGATCGGGAAACAGGGCGATTGCGCGAATCCGAGATCGGGCCACCCGATTGCGCCGCGCCATCCTCAAACCAACGGCAGGCCAGCGCCGTGCTTACTGATGCTGATCCACAGGGCGCTCGCCCCACTGGAGTTTCTGGCGCAGCATGGAAAAATAGCTGTAGCCGGGCGGGTGCAGGAAGCAGACGGTATATTGGGAACGTTTCAGGCGAATGGAATCGCCCGGCGCAAGGTCCTGGGTAGTCTGACCATCGAAGTGTACGCGCGGATCGGTGGCGCGGTTGATGATGATCTCGATGGTGACATGTTCATCGACGACCACCGGGCGATTGGTGAGCGCGTGCGGGCAAAGCGGCACCAGGGCAATGCCGGTGAGCCGTGGATGCAGGATGGGGCCGTTGGCGGCAAGCGCGTAGGCGGTGGAACCCGTCGGCGTGGCGACGATGAGGCCGTCGGCGAAAAGATTGCAGATGAATTCGCCGTCGATGCACAATGCGCATTCGATCATGCGACCAATCGCGCCCTTGTCCACCACGATGTCATTCAGGGCGAGGTTCCTGGCGATGACCGCGCCGCTGCGGAGAATCTCGGCATCCAGGAGCATCCGCTCCTCCGGCTGGAAGCGTCCCGCAAGCAGGTCGTCCATGTGGACGAGGATGTCCTTGCGGGCGATGTCCGTCATGAATCCCAGACGCCCCTGGTTGATGCCGACCAGCGGCACGCCATGACGCGCAAGCCGCCTTGCCGCGCCCAGCATGGTGCCGTCGCCGCCCAGCACCAGCGCCAGATCGGCATTGGCCCCGATCTCGTCGAAATCGCAGACCATGCCAGGATAGATCGCGCCATTCCTCCCGAGCGCCGCGGCGGTTTCCTGCTCGACGAAAACGGCCATGCCGCGCGTGTGCAGGTATTCGGAAAGGGCAATGAGCGCGTCGCCAATCTCGCGGCTCTGGTACTTGCCCACAAGGGCAATGGTGCGCGGCGCGCCGACAGGCGGAGTAACGAAGTCCATGCGAATTCAAAAACCGGGATGACGCCATAGCGTACCGGAAGAAACGCCAAACATAAAGCATTCCACGAAGTCCTGCAAAGTCCTGCGGACGGCGATTTTTTTGGGGAGGCTTGCCTTCTCGCTCCTGGAAGTCTTGCTGTCTGCGCAGGGGGTTGGCTGACTGCCGCCTCGCTCGACATGAGCGACATCCATGCTGAAACCCGGACGACACAGGCGCTGCTGGTCATCACCGGGCTGGGCATGGTGCTTGGTCTTTGCGTGTCCGCCGCTTCCGAACAGTCTACCCGCACGCCCAAGAAACCCGTGCGGTCGCCAATCTCAAACAACCTTTGGCAGGCTGCGGCGTCCAACAAACCGCCCTGTTCCGCCTGCGGCATGGCGGCAACAAACTGGCGCACCGTCCGGGATGCGACAACTACGCATTGCTTCCCTACGCATCAAGGGGAGCGGGTTATGCAACCGAAAGGATGCGGATATCAATACGCAACCCCGCATCTGCGGCCATGCTCGCCAGGGAATCGATGCTGAAACGGTTGATCTTCCCGCGCATGAGATCGGAAATCCGAGGTTGCGTCACGCCAAAAAGCCGCGCTGCCGCCTCCTGTGTCAGGCCGCTTTCCTTGATATGCCGCTTCAGGTCCAACATCATGCGCGAGCGGATTTTCATGTTCTTCGCCTCCGCTGGAGTATTCTCCAGTGCGTCCCAGACGCTTTCAAATTCTTGCATCTTGCTCATTTCAAAATCTTCTTCATCAGGTCATGGAAGCGTTTCTTCCCAAGATCAATATCTTCCTTGCTCGTCTTTTGTGACTTCTTTTGAAAAGCATGCAGGACATAGACATGATCTTTGAATTTCGCTACACGCTACATAGAGCACCCGGAAAGCACCGGACGCTTCGCGGATGCGAATTTCTCGCACACCATCGCCAATCGACGGCATGGGCTTCCAGTCATCCGGGCGTCTCCCTTTTGAATGAAATCGATCTGATGCCCGGCTTCCCTGCGAGCGTCTTCCGGGAAAGACCGTAAGTCTTTGAGCGAAGTGGCGAAAAAATGCTGTTTTCATAAGTATGATTATACACAATTGTGTATAAAATACAAGAAGAAATTTTGAGGAGAAAGGACAGGCCCGAAGGTCTGCCCTTTTTCTCTCATCATCAATTCCGGCGATACGCTCTGTACCACCGAGTGGCGATGCGCCGAAGTGCATCAGGAGTCGAGGCGGACAGGATCACAGAAAGGGGGCCGCTCCTTGGTGGGAATCACGCTGCCGATGGTCGAGCCTTTTCCCAGATGCACATCCGGCATGACCGCCAGATGCTTGAAAATAAAGGGCATTTTCGCGGTGTCGATCAACTGTTGCCGCGCTTCTTCCTCCACTGGCACGCCTTGTGTCCAAAGTTTGATGGGGCGGGCGTGTTCGGGGGCGATGACTTCGTAGTCGTTTTGCATTGTGTTCTCCATGTGCGTTATGCAGTTGATGCCAGCCGCTCGATGGTGTCTGGAAATCTGGCGGCCAGCTTCAAAAGTTGCCGCGCCGCGCCTGTGGGTTCCGAGCGGCCTTGTTCCCAGTTTTCCAATGTGCGTTTCGAGATGCCGAACATTTTTGCGAACTCGGATTGCGAAAGCCCGGAATGGGCGCGCGCCGCCCAAAGTTCCCAGCGGGCGCCGGTCAGTCGTGTTTCGTGCTCCACGGTTCCATCCCGGCGCACCACGCGGC
>JAISLJ010000201.1 GCA_031290955.1 Zoogloeaceae bacterium
TTTTGCTCGATGTGCGGCCCGCATTTCTGCTCGATGAAGATCACCCAGGAAGTGCGCGACTTCGCGTCGGCGGAAGGCTTGCGCGAGGACGAGGCGCTACAGAAGGGGATGCAGGCAAAGGCGGTGGAATTCGTGGCGGGCGGGGCGGAGGTGTATCGCAAGGTGTAGGCCGTTACGGCCTGGAACAGGTATCGAACAGTGAACATTTGGCCGTGATAGCGGACGGTGATTTTTCTCCTCCAAGAAACAAGGAGGAAGCAGTGGCGATCCGGGAAACGCTCCATGTTTTCGGCATCGACCATCGTCTTTCCGTTTGCCGGGAACGCCTCGAATCAGCGCAGCAGGCGGTTCAGTTGGTGGCCGAGGCGGATTCCGGCCTCGAAGATGCGGGTCCGGGCGACTTCGCGGGCGCGTTCGTGGAAGGCCGGGGTGAGGCGGACGCGCGGCGGCCTGCCCGATTTGCCCGGCTTGCCCCGATGCGCGGGATAGACAACCGTGTCGATGAGCGCGGCGCTCTCGGCGCGCCAGAGCGCGACATTGCCTTCAACGGGCGCGGGGCGCTTGCCCAGGGAGGCCAGTTCCCGGGCAAGTGCCTTGCCGCGCAATCCGGAGGGGCCGGGCAAGCCATCCCAGTACGCATGCAGCGAGAGGAAGGGGCGCTTGGGATTGGTCGGATTCTCGACCTCGAAGCCGTTGCCGCCGCCATCCCCGCGTCCGCCGACATGCAGCGGCTGGTGCATGTCGCCCACCAGGTGCAGGAACCAGGGGAGCGCGTAGACAGCCTTGCGGGTTTGTCCCAGATCACGCGCAAGCTGCGGGATGCGGATGTCGATCTCCCCGCGTTTTTTTGCCCCGGATTCGTTGCGAAAATGCCAGTCCGAATGGCGCAGCATGTCGGGGAAGCCGGGCAGGCGGGGCGTGGGCGGTTCGTTCGCGTCGTGGAAGCGCGGGTCGCGGCGGATGTCGTCCGCCCAAACAGCGGCTTCCAGAAAGACGCCGTACTGCACGTCCGCCTCCCGCTGCCGCTTTTTCCAGCGCGGATAGTCAGGGTGGCGCTTCAGGAGTTCGCTGGCCTTCTTGCGAACATCCGGGCGCATTTCCTTCCAGGCCAGCGCGGCGATCACGCGATGCCCGGCAGCATTCCACGCCTGCGCCAGCGAAGGGAGCAGGAGAAAAAAGGAAAGGAGAAGGCCGCGCCAGAGAAGATTTTCCACGCGCTTCATTTCACGCCACTGCATTTTCACGGTCTGGGCAGAGCCGGGCATAAAAACTTACGGAGGCGAAGAGCAACAGGGCGAGCAGGGTTTCGAGCAGCGCGAGCCAGCGGCTGAGGCCCGGGTCGCTCGTGGCGCGCAGGCTGCCTTCCAGAAGGTAGAGAAGGGCAACGAGGGAAGCAAGCTGGCAGGCGCGGCGACGCCCCCTGAGAATGCCGGGGAGCACGGGAACAAGCGGCAAGGCCTTGGCCGCAAGCCAGGTGCCGCCGGGCAAAACCGGGGCAAGCCAGAGTTCCCAGGCAAGGCAGAGGCTGATCAGGGCGACGAGGCTTGCCGCCGCCGTCCCGCGCAGGAGGCGGAGCAATGTCCTCATCGCGGCCCGGCGGCCTGGGTGCGTTCCGGGAAGGGCGTGGCTTCCGCGATCATGAACGCTTCGACATGCCGGTTCTGCTCGCGCATCGTGAGCACATAGACCATGCAGGGCGGCTTCCCTTCGCGGGCGAGCAGGATGCCGCCCCGGTTCTGTTCGGTAACGATCCCGGTCGGCGTGACCAGGATCGAGGCGCTGGGCAGTGCTGGCGGGCCGGGCAGGACAAGGACTTCCACCTGCCGTTCCACATTCTGGATGGAAAGGATGGCGGGCGTGGCGGCGGGCGCGAGCACCTGCACGCCAATCTCGATGTGTTCGGGCGTTTCCGATTGCACCCAGCGGATGATGCCCACCGGGCGCTGGGTGATGCCTTGCGGGGCTTGGGCCTGCGGCGCGTTGGGCAGCAGGGTGATGATCTCGCCCACGTCGATGGGATCGGCCACGCCGCTCAGGAACATGAGGGTATAGCCATCCGGGCTTTCGTTGGTGATGATCCACTGGCTCAAGCCAAGATCCGGCGACAGCTCCGGCTGTTTCAGCGCGGCATGGATTTGGGAGAGACCCATGCACAGCATGCCGCGGTACGATTTGCGATGGCGCGGGAAGCGGCGCTGGCCGGGGCGGCCCCAGTTGGCAATGAGATGCTCCAGGATGTGAACACCGTCCTGCGGCGAATTCACGAGCTCAAGGATTTCCGGACGGGCGCGCTCCTGGAGGATATCGTCCAGGTAGATTTGGGTCTGGGTAACGATGTCGTAGCCCGAAAAATAGAGCACCCGCGCGCCCGGCGGCGGAGTGCGGCGATTCAGGGGAAAGGCGTGGAAATCCTGCTGGAGGGGAATCCAGAACACGCCTTCCGGATGTTTCGGCATGATTTCGGTGATCTGCGCGAGATGGGCGTGTTGCCGGGCGTAGCTGGCGATGCACGCGATTTCCCGCGCCGTGCAGGTGGCGGGCTTGGCCGTTGCCAGGAGCAGCGCCTCGGTGTATGGGGCAAGCGTGGCGTTCGGGGTTGATTGCCAACTGCGCAGGAAGGCGCCGTGCAGGCGTTGCCAGATGCCCAGGCTCGCCGGGCATCCCACGAGATAACCCACGTAGAGATGTGCGCGCAGGCAGAAGATGGTTCGTTCCAAACATAAGCGGAGATCATCTTCCGGCGCGCCAGCGGCAAGCGCGTTCAGTATCCCCTCATAGCCCAGCGCGAAATCCCCGATCACATCCAGCAGGAGGTTGACCTTGCGATAGATGGCCGGACGCAGCGGAATGCGGACGTCCACGAACTGGGATGCCTGCTCTTCAAGGCAACGCTCGAAGCGCAGAAACATTTCCTCCAGAAGATAGAGCTTCTGGGAGGGCGGCAGTTCCAGCCCCAGGAGCGCTCCCAACTGGGGGGAGACTTCCTCTGCCTTCAGGGTTTCTGGCGCGGAGGAAAGCCAGTTGGTGAGCAACAATGCCTGTCTTTTGCCGAGAAGGGTCGGCGCAACCGTGATCTTGTCCGACATAAGCCAAACCGCCATGTTCCGAAACTATCTACTCTACCTTGCTCTCCCCGGAAACGCCAAACAAATTCTTGGCAAAAGAAGCCGCGACCGCATGTTTTTTGCCCTTGCGAAAAAACGCAGACAATCCGTTACACCCGGACGGCATCCGCCACGCCCGAATTGCCTCCCTCCGGATGGTTTCACCGCGCTCGTTTGCGACGAAACGAACGCCCATTTCTTCGATCACGCTCCGGAATCGCCCGATCTGCGGCAAGGAAACGTTCATCACCGAACACAAAATCTGCCATAATCCGCAGGCTTTTCCGGCTTGTTTTCCGATTCAACCACGGCAAAGGACATCACCATGCCCAAGACCACCATCCTGAACGCCGCGCACCATGCCCTGAACGCCCGCATGGTGGATTTCGGCGGTTGGGAGATGCCACTGCACTACGGCTCGCAGATCGGCGAACATCATGCGGTGCGCCGCGATTGCGGCATGTTCGATGTCTCGCACATGTGCGCGCTGGAAATTGTTGGCCCCGATGCCACGCCCTTTCTCTCGCGCCTGCTCGCCAACAATGTCGCCAAACTGAAGACGCCGGGCAAGGCGCTCTACTCCCCCATGCTGAACGAGGCGGGCGGAGTGGTGGATGACCTGATCGTCCATCGCCTTTCCGATTGCCGTTACCATATGGTCATCAACGCCGGGACGGCGGAGAAGGATCTCGCCTGGATGTCCGGGCATCTGGCGGACTGGCATTTGCGGGCCGAGCTTTTCCCCATGCGGGCGGGCGAACGGGCGGTCGCCATGATTGCCGTCCAGGGGCCGAACGCGCGCCGAAAAACGTGGGAAGCCGCGCCGGATCTCCGGGCGGCCACGGAATCCCTGCCGCCTTTCTTCGGTGTTGAGGTGGGCCGGATGTTCGTTGCGACCACCGGCTACACGGGGGAGGATGGTTTCGAGATCACGCTGCCCGCCGGGCAGGCAGAAGCGCTTTGGCAGGCGCTCCACAAGGCGGGCGCGCAAGCCTGCGGCCTGGGGGCGCGTGACACCCTGCGGCTGGAGGCGGGCATGAACCTGTATGGGCAGGACATGGATGAAAATGTTTCGCCACTCGACGCGGGTCTGGCCTGGTGCGTGGATCTCGCCAGCGAACGGGATTTTGTCGGCAAGGCTGCCCTCCTGGCGCAAGGACAGCGCGCCCAGTTCCTGGGCCTGAAACTCCTGGAAAAGGGCGTATTGCGCGCCCACCAAAAAGTTCGGACACCGCAAGGCGAGGGCGAAATCACGAGCGGCACTTTCTCGCCCACACTGGAGACCGCCATCGCGCTTGCGCGGCTTCCCCTGGGCGTTGCCGCGGGCAGTGCCGCGCAGGTGGAAATCCGTGGCAAGTGGTTGTCGGCGCAGGTCGTTGCGCCGCCTTTTGTCCGTCATGGCAAGAAGCTGGCCTGACTCCTTGCCTTGCCCACCATTTTTTCGTTTCTCTCATCTATTTTCTGGAGCTGTGCATGAATATTCCCGCCGAACTCAGATACACCACGTCCCATGAATGGGCGCGTCTCGAAGCCGATGGTTCCGTGACCGTGGGCATCACCGACCACGCGCAGGAACTTTTGGGCGACCTAGTGTTCGTCGAACTGCCGGAGGCCGACAAGGCGCTCGCCGCTGGCGAGAACGCTGCCGTGCTGGAATCCGTGAAGGCGGCCGCCGATGTTTACGCGCCCGTCTCCGGCAAGGTCGCCGCCCGCAACGAGGCACTCTCCGACGCGCCCGAGCAGATCAATCAGGATGCCTACGCCGCCTGGCTTTTCCGGCTCGTCCCTGCCAATCCGGCGGAATTCGGGCAACTTCTGGACGCCGCAGGTTACAAGGCATTGGTGAACGCAGAGACGTAAATCCTGCGGGCAGGGATTTTCCATTCGGCGGGAAACGCCGTGGATGACTACGTTCTCCATCCCCTTGGGAGGGCGAGAGCGTCACTATGCGCAGGAACAAGGGGAGTTGCATATGGCGGGCGCAAAGGAACGGGATGGCGTTCCTTTGAATTGCCGCACCGCGATTACAGGAACGAGATGGACGTTTGCAGGAACGGGACGGGGCATTTGTATCTTTTGTCATGCAAAAGGCAGCGAGGAAATTAACGCAGGCGAGGCGCGCCCCTTCTCCTTGCCTCCTTCGGAACGCGGCGATGCCGCTTCCTCCCTCCCTCCCTTCCTTTTGGAAAGAAGGAATCAGTACCAAAATGCCGGTAACTTTTTCCGGACTCCTTCTATTCTCCTTCAATATCGCGTATAACTATATGAATATAGTTTATTTTTCTTTCCAACGTTCTCCGAGGCTTTATACACTTTGCGGCTTGTTGTGGTCTGCGGCCTGTGGGACGCAGGGCGCGGGCGCAGATGTGTCCATCTTTTCAGGAGAAAATCCATGTTCGATTCCCATGATTCCCGTCCGGAACTTCCCGTTGATGCCTCGAAGCGCGCCCTGTTGCGCGCGGCGGGAGCGGTTGCCGTAGCCGCGCC
>JAISLJ010000202.1 GCA_031290955.1 Zoogloeaceae bacterium
TACGATTTTCTCTATCAAGCCGGCGCCAAGGCCATCTTTGGGCCGGGCACCCGGATTGAGGATTCTGCTTGGAAAACGTTGGAGGAGATTAGGAAGGCGATTCGGAAGACCGGGGGCTGAAAAACGGTCGGGCTGAACACTGATGCCGCGCGCAAAAAATCCTGCTGTCCGCCACCGGGAGGAGGTGGTCAATACCTATCTTGCCATCCTGATGGCCCGACATGGCATCGACGCGGAAGCAGAGACCATCCAACGTTCCGGCGAATCGCGCCCGGATGTACTCTTCACCTTGGGCGGCTTGCGTACCGTCATTGAGGGAAAATATGCCGATGTTGCCAACGCGGACACGATTGTGTCGGATGACGCGACCCGGCGGATAACGACCGGTATTTGCCATATTGCCGTGGCGGTGGTGTATCCAGGCGCCTTGCGCGCGGTCGCCATGTCCGGGCTTGAGGCCGCGCTTGCCGCGGCCCCATTGCGTTACCGGATTTTTTCGGAAGCCGGGCAAACCGACTGGGCGGAAGCGACGCCTTCTGAACTTCTGGCGGCGCTGCGTCGGGTGCATGGCGCATTGGTGCAAGATGATGTCGTTGCCGTCGCCGCCGCGAAATTGGTCGGGAAGATCGAAAGCGTCGCCATGCTTTGGCCCCCGGCAGTTTGCGACAGATTGTCCCGGCTTCTGGAAATGCCCGCCCACAAGAGCGAAACGCCGGAAGAACGCGACGCCCGTCGGATTACCGCAACCAAGGTAGCCTCCCTTGTCCTTGCAAATGCCCTGATTTTCCAGGAGCAATTGGCGGCATACGGTGATGACGCGCGCGTGCCTTCCCTGCGGACATACGACAAGGCGTCAGACCCCATCGCGGCAATCAAATCCCAATGGAACTGGATTCACACCAAAATTGATTTTGTGCCGATTTTTCAGTTGGCGGAATCCATTTTGACCGAGCTTGCGGTCACCCAACCCGTCATCGTCGCCTTTCGCGGATTGATGCAGGAGGCAAAAGACATCTGCGCAAACCAGTCCGCGCTCCGGCACGATCTCATGGGGCGCATCTATCACTGGATGCTGTATCACGCGAAATATCTGGGCACGTATTACACGTCAACGGCGGCGGCGACCTTGCTGTTAAAACTCGTGTTTGCCCAGGATTGGGGAAAAGTGGATTTCGGCTCGGCGCGGCAATTGACGGATTTCGCGGTATCGGATCTGACCTGCGGCACCGGCACACTGCTCATGGCGGCGGCGCAGGCCATCACCGACAAATATGTGCTCGCCCGCGTCCAGAGCAGGAGACGCCTTGAGGAAGCCGACCTGAAAACGCTGCACAAGACCCTGATGGAAAATATCCTGTATGGTTATGACGTGCTGCCCTCCGCCGTACACCTGACCGCCGCCACACTGGGGATGCTCGCGCCCAATGTCACTTTCCGCCGGATGAACCTGTTCATCATGCCGCTGGGCATCGACGGCAGAACGCCGCGCCTCGGCAGTCTGGATTTCATTGGTCACAGCCGCGTCGGCACGCAGTTGTCGCTGGATAACAGCCAGATGGAAATCCGGCAAACCAGCACCGCCGCCCAACATTACACGAAGGCAGAGGTGCCCGCGCTGGATTTGTGCGTGATGAATCCGCCTTTTGTTCGTTCGGTTGGCGGAAATTTGTTGTTTGGCAGTTTGCCGGAGGATGAGCGGACAAAATTGCAAACCGAACTGAAAAAACGCGCCCGTAATTTGGCCCGCCTCGATTACGGCGGGACTGGGCAGCGTATTCATTGCAATTGCCGACAAACATCTGCGGGCAGGCGGGCGCATGGCGTTTATCCTGCCGGTGGCGCTGGCGACGGGTGAGGCATGGGGGATAAGCCGAAAAATGATTGCCGAAGGCTACCATCTGGAGACCGTGATTGTCAGCCACGACGCCGAGCGTCCGAATTTTTCCGAAAACACCGACCTTTCGGAAATCATGTTCATCGCCCGAAAACGCAGGAAGAATGAGACGACGGGAAATACCACCTACATCAATTTGTGGCACAACCCGCGCACGATCTATGAGGCGATGGATGTGACCGACCGGATTTGCGCCCGCAAGAAGGCGGCCACCATTCTGGGCGATAGCGGCAGGAAGCTGGCGGAAGTGATTGAATTGCCGCCCGTGGCGGGCGAAGCGCAGTGGATGGGCGTCCAGTTCGCGCAAGCGCCTACGCTGCGCGCAGCGGTCGCGCTGGATGCCGGACAGTTACTCATTCCCGGTTCCCCACCAGTGGACTTGCCGCTTTGTGCGCTGGGCAGCATGGGCGCTCTTGGACCAGATCAAAAGCGTATTCATGAAGGTTTCAAGGTTTCAGAAACAGACTGGTCGCCTTTCCCTTCGTTTTGGAATCACGACGCGCAGCGCGTGACCTGCGTCCGGCAAAAAACCAATTCATGGCTTTTGCCTTGGCAAGAATCGCCGCGCGGCGCGGATTATGGCGAGCGTCGGTTGTGGCCGCGCTCCGGGCGCATCCTGTTGGTTGAACGTGTCAGAACAACGACGCATCGCGTTCTAGCGGTAGGTTTTGACCGAGCGGTTTTAGGCAATACTTGGTGGGCCTTCCAATCTGGCTTGTCGCCCGAACAGGAAAAGACGCTCCTGCTCTGGCTCAACAGCACGCCCGCCTTGTTGCTGATGCTTGCCCACCGCGTCACAACAGAAGGTGTCTGGATGAAAATAAAGCAGCCGCAATGGGCGGCCATGCAGAGTTCCTTGGGGACCACGGGTAACTTCCACCGCATCAATATCCGTGAAATCCACACTGGAGATCATTGGGTTGTACGCATAATTGATGCCATCAACGATGATCCCCACGCTGGGATCTTGTGCATCGGTCTGGCCTTGCTTGCCAATCCCCCGGATCGACAAGCTGTATTGTCGTGGATTACCAGGATTCCAGTTGACGTTGGCAGCCCGCTTGGTGATGGCGGAAAGGTCTTTGGCCTGCAAGCGCTCCAATTCTGCGCCTGAAACAGTGGATACGGACAGGGGAACATCTTGCAAGCGTTCCAGCCGGTTTCGGCTGCGAACGACCACGGCATCCAGAGATTGCGGCACCTCTTCAGGTTCAATTACCGCCGCAGTTGCCGCCGATACACCGGATGCGGGGGGGGGGATGGTGTCGCAACTGGAGTCGTTTCACCATCCCGCGCGGAAAGCGCCTGTCTTAAACGCGCATTTTCCGCCTTGAGTTCTTCAATTTCCTGATCCTTTGTGGTTTGCGCCTGAAGTGAACTAGCGCCCATCAAGGCAACGCTGGCAAACAAAGCTGTCACCAGTGACCTTTTCCGAAAAATATTTTTCGGCTCTGGGTATGTTGAATGCGGTATCAACATGCGGTGTGTGGAAATCATGTGCAAGGCTCCTTGGGTAAAAGAATAAGAATTTCACTTTGTTCTCAGCAAGCAGTGTGCCAATTTTGTGGGCGACTGAATTTATCCGCGCGCTCAGTTTCGCTCAAATCCCCAAAACCATTGCACTGACTGGAAGCATCACCGACCATTGAGTTTATGAGATTGCTTATTCATTCGTGGCAAATATCCATATCGTACTTTAGATTGATTCCATGGCATCAATTGACTGTTCCCCTGGAATCAATTGATGCCCGACTATCAGCAATCAGGCAGCAGTAAAGGAAGCCCTGATCAACTACGATTTCGCTCACACATCCCCAAGCTGACGTTTTCATCCGACTTCGAGAAGCGGGATTTTCATTTCCTGTTCTTTTGCCCTTTGCTCTCCGCTTTCTGTTTTTTGTCCGTGGTCTTCCCCTCTTTGTCCTCTGCCGCCCGCAGTTCTTCGAGCTTTGCCGTGAGGAAGGCGTGGGCTTCGCTGCCGGGCTGCATGCGGGGATAAAGTTTTTCCCAGTGGGCGAGCGCGGCTTGCCGGTTGCCCGCTTCATAGGCGGCGGCGCCGGCGAGGAAGAGGGCGCGGGGACGCTCCGGGTCGAGTTTCAGGGCGGCGTCGAGGAGTTGCGTGGCTTTTCCCGTCAGCGTGCCGTTGGCCAAAACCAGTATCTCGGCGTATTCGACGAGCAATGCAGCATCGCTGGCGATTTGTTCTTCAGCGTGGGAAAACGCCTGGGCGGCTTCCGCCGCGCGGTCCTTGCCAGCGTAGGCGCGACCCAGCGTCAGCCAGCCTTGCGCGTCTCCCGGGTTGGCTTCCAGATAGGCCGCGAGTCTGGCGAGCATGCTTTCCAGCTGTTGTTCCGGCGACAGTTGGCGGGCTGCCAGGTCCAGCGCGGCGGGCTTGCCGAGCCAGGCATAGCCCGCCAGCGCACAGGAGAGGCCAAAGACGAGGAAAAAAACCGCGCTCTTGCGGGCAGGCGGCAGCGATGCCGCGCCGGGGGCGGAAGATGTGGGGGAGGCGGTGAATGTGGCGGGATCGTCTCCGGCTTCTTCCAGAATGCGGCGCTCCAGTTCGGCGCGCGCTTCGGCGAAGGTGGCGGCGTCGCTTTGCCCGGACTGGAATTCTCGTTCCAGTTCGCGCAGTTGTTCCTTCAGGATGGCGAGCGTTGTTTCTGTTTGCGCCGTCGCCTCCGCTGTACGTTGGAGGCGCAGCAGGGGCCAGAGCAGGACGGCAGCGGCAAGGGCGAAGAGCAGCAGGGCGAGGGCGAGAAAGGTGGTCATGCGTCTGGTGTTCCCTGGGTTGTTGCGGCGCTGCTCCTGGGTGTTTCCCCGAGCAGGCGGGCGAGCCGTTGGGTTTCGGCTTCGCTCAGGGGCGCATCTGCCGGACGCTGGCGCTTGAGGACGCCGCGCAAGGCAAACGCGCCGATAACGAGGAAGAGGAAGGGGCCAAGCCAGAGCAGCAGCGTCTTCCCCGTAAAGCGCGGGCGGTAGAGGATGAAATCACCATAGCGCGTCACCATGAAATCGGTGATTTCCCGATCCGTGCGGCCCGCGAGGATCATGGCGCGAATCTCCCGGCGCAGGTCGTTGGCGAGGTCGGCATTCGAGGCGGCGATGGTCTCGTTCTGGCAGACGAGGCAGCGCAGTTCGGCGGAAATCTCCTGGAGCCGCGCCTCGACTTCGGGATTCTCCGCAAGCGGTTTTGCTTCCGATTGGGCACGCGCCAAGGGCATCGCCAACAGCCCGGCGAACAGGAAGGCGATGGCGAGCCGGGGGAAAAGACACGTTCCCTTCATGATTTCGCTTCCTTGCCTGAAACATTGCCAGCCGCAGGATCGCCCTGGAGTTCCTGGATGCGCGGCAAGAATTCCTCTTTCACGATTTCCGGCGTGATGGGGCCGATGTATTTGAAGCGGATGATGCCTGCCTTGTCGATGAGGTAGGTTTCCGGCACGCCATAGACGCCGTAGTCGATGCCAACCCGGCCATCAATGTCCAGCACGGAGACGAGGTATGGGTCGCCGCGTTCGGCGAGCCAGCGGCTGACGCGCTCGCGCACCAGCGCATCCTCCACTTCGGCGGCCATGCGCGAGATGTCGATGCCGGCATCGCCGCGCACTTCCTTGTAGTTCAGGCCGACGATGGGCGCCTTGCCCGTCTCGCCGAGCGCCACCAGCACCGGGTGTTCCTGTCGGCAAGGGTCGCACCAGGAGGCCCAGACGTTCAGGAGCCAGACCTTGCCGCGCATTTCGGCGGGGCTGAAGGCTTCCTGCCCTTCCAGTCGAGCGAGGCGGAAATCCGGCGCGGGCCGGTCGATCAGGGGAGAAGGGATTTCCTGTGGCTTCAGGGTAAGGCCAACGCCCAGGAGAGCGATGAAGGCCACGAAGGCCGCCAGGAGCCAGGCGAATTTGTTTTTCATGGGTCAGGCAGGGTCGGACGAAGGAGGAAGAGGGGCGCTTGCGGCGGCGGGCAGCCGTTTGCGGTAACGGCGGTCGAGGGCGGCCAGGAACCCGCCCGCCGCCATCAGGAGGCAGCCTGCCCAGATCCAGCCGATCAGCGGTTTTTCGTAGACGCGCACCGCCCATTCCCCGGCCGGGTTGGCACGGTCGATGGGTTCGCCCAGCGAGACGTACAGGTCGCGCCAGAATCCGGCGTCGATGGCGGCTTCGGTCATGGGCATGGCGGAACTGCGGTAGAAGCGTTTTTCCGGGTACAGGTGGCGCAGGAGGCGCGCGCCCTGGCGTACTTCCATGTCGCCGCGCAGGGCGGTGTAATTGGGGCCTTCCACCTCCCGGACGCCCAGGAAACGGAAGGAATGCCCGGCCAGCGTCACCGTATCGCCGGGGGCCATTTTCACGTCCTTTTCCTCCGCATAGCCGCCGACGATGGCCACGCCCGCCACGAACACGGCAACGCCAAGATGCGCAAGGTGCATGCCCCAGAAATGCAGGGGCTGCCGGATGAAGGCAGCGACGCGCCCGCCCGCGCCACGCCCCGCCTTTGCTTGACGGAAAAGGTGGAAGAATGCGGCAAAGGCAATCCAGAGGGCGAGCGTGAGGGAAAACACGACCAGGAAGGGGAGCAAAAGAACGCGATCAATCCTGATTGCCGGACTTCCCTTCAGTCCCACAAGGAGCGTAGCGATGAAAATTGCCAGCAGCAACAGACCTCCGGGCACACGGATTATCTCCCGCCAGTCATCCCGCTTCCAGCGCACGAATGGCCCCAGGCCGATCAGGAAGAGGAGCGGCAGCATGATCGGCACGAACACCGTGTTGAAATACGGCGGCCCGACGGAAATCTTGCCTTGCCCCAGGGCGTCGATCAGCAGGGGATAGAGTGTGCCCAGAAGCACCGTGCTCGCGGCGACCACGAGCAGGACATTGTTGGCGAGGAGCAGGGATTCCCTGGAGAAAAGGGCGAAGCGTCCGCCCAATCCCACCCTGGGGGCGCGCCAGACAAAGAGCAGGAGCGAGGCCCCCGCCACGATGGCGAGGAAGACGAGGATGAAGATGCCACGCGCCGGATCGGCGGCAAAGGCATGCACGGACGTGAGGACGCCAGAGCGCACGAGGAAGGTGCCCAGCAAGGAGAGCGAGAAGGTGGAGATGGCAAGCAGCACCGTCCAGTTCCTGAAGCTGCCGCGCTTTTCCGTGACGGCAAGCGAGTGAATCAGGGCCGTGCCCACCAGCCAGGGCATGAAGGAAGCGTTTTCCACCGGATCCCAGAACCACCAGCCGCCCCAGCCCAGTTCGCAATAGGCCCACCAGGAACCCATGACGATGCCCAGCGTGAGGAAGACCCAGGCCATCGTCGTCCAGGGCCGCGACCAGCGCGCCCAGGCGGCGTCCAGTCGCCCGGCGAGCAGCGCCGCGACAGCGAAGGCATAGGCGATGGAAAAGCCGACATAGCCCATGTAGAGGAGCGGCGGATGGATGATGAGGCCAGGGTCTTGCAGGAGCGGGTTCAGATCCCGCCCTTCCGGCGCGGCGGGCAGGAGGCGCAGGAACGGGTTGGAGGTGCAGAGGATGAAGAGGAGGAAGCCGAAAGCGACCAGGGCGAGCGTTCCCAGCACACGGGCGCGCATGGCGGGCGCGAGCCTGCCGGAGAAGAAGCTCACCGCGCAGGCCCACCAGGCGAGCATCAGCGCCCAGAGGAGCAGCGATCCCTCATGCCCGCCCCACACCGCCGCGATCCGGTAGGGGAGCGGCAGGAGGGAATTGGAGTGCTCGGCAACATAGCGCACCGAGAAATCATTGACGGCGAAGGCGTAGGTCAGCGCGGCATAGGCCAGCGTGAGGAGAAAGGCAATGAGCCGCGCCCCAGGCCGCGCCAGCGCGATCCAGCGGGGATCATTCCCATGCGCGCCCAGGAGTGCGAGAACGCCTGCGAAAAGGGAAACGGGAACCGCGAGGATGAGGGCGAAATGGCCGAGTTCAGGAATCATTGGGTCTGGTGTTTTCCGGCAAGGGTGGAGGAGAAATCCATCAGGGCGCGGGCGTCCCGGCGGCCTTGCCGACGCCTTCCCGATGCGCTTTTTCGAGGGATTGCGCCACTTCCGGCGGCATGTAGTTCTCGTCATGCTTGGCGAGCACCTCGTGGGCGACGAACACATCTTCCCCAGTGAGTTTGCCTTGTGCCACCGCGCCCTTCCCCTCGCGGAAGAGATCGGGGAGAATGCCCTTGTACTGGACGGTGACGCGCTCGACGGTATCCGTGACCACGAAGTGGACGCTCACTCCGTCCGGCTGGCGGACGAGGGAACCCGCCTCCACCAGCCCGCCGATGCGAAAGGCCCGGTCGCGCGGAGCCTTGCCGCTCTTCACTTCGGTGGGCGAGTAGAAGAGCGAGATGTTGTCCTGCAAGGCATAGAGAACAAGGCCGGTGATGAGGCCCAGGGCGAGGATGCCGCCCACGATCAGGGCGATGCGTTCGTGGCGCGCCTTCATGGGGCTTCCCCTCCCGCCGCGCCTGTTTTGCGCTCATGGCGCTCGGCTTCGATTTGCCGGGCCAAACGGGCCAGGAGGGCGCGCCGCTGCCTGGAAAGCAGCAATGGTTCCAAAAGCAGCAACAGGAGCGTCACGCCGAAGGATCCCCAGACATAGAGGGCATAGCCGCCCATCGCAAGGAAGTCGGCCAGGCTGTTCCAGTGTATCGTCATGATGGTTGTCTGATTGTCGTTCTTTCGCGGGGAGGATCAGGCGGGGGAAAGCAAGGCGCGCACCCACTCCGTATTGCGCTCGCGTTCGAGGATGAGGAGACGCGCCCGCGTGAGCGCCACGGCGATGGTATACATCCACAGGGCGAGCGCGCAGAGCAACATGCTCCAGAGCATGAGCGGGGAAATGGAAGCTCCCTTGGCCAGCGAGAGGGAAGCGCCCTGATGCAGGGTATTCCACCACTTGACCGAGAAATAGATGATGGGCACATTGACCACGCCCACCAGGAGCAGGATGGCCCCGGCCTTGTCCGAGCGCCGCGGATCGTCGATGGCGCGGGTGAGCGCGATGAAACCGATGTAGAGGAAGAGGAGGATGAGGGAAGAGGTGAGCCGCGCATCCCACACCCACCACGCGCCCCACATCGGCTTGCCCCAGAGCGCGCCTGTCCAGAGGGTGAGGAAGGCGAAGAGGGTGCCCGTGGGCGCAAGCGCGAGCGCCATCATGCCGGAGAGGCGGGTGTTGAAAGCCAGCCCGATTGCCGCCCAGAAGGCCATCACGAGGTAGATGAACATTGCCATCCAGGCGACGCCGACATGGACGAAGAGGATGCGATAGGCTTCGCCCTGCTGGAAATCCACCGGCGCGACGGCAAGCCCGAGCCAGAGGCCGGGAATGCCGAAAAGCAGGGCAAGCGCCCAGAACACAGGGATCATCCTGCCCGCAAGCGGGTAGAAGGCGACAGGCGCAGAATACTTGAACCAGTTGGGCATGTTGTCGAAAACGCGGCAATCCGAAAGGCAGGGTGCTAGAAGTTAGCACAAATCGGCCCCGGATTGGCATTCGCCGCCGCTATGAAGCCAATAGCAAGGCTAATCCCCAAACCAACGGCAGGGTCGAGCGCATGAACGGACGCATCCAGGAACTCCTCCTGCAAACCCGTTTCGCCTCCTCAAAAAAACCGATAGCATTCGGTTCGCGCCGGATGCCTTGCGATCATTCCTGGATCGCAAGGGCGCAATGTGAAAATCCTCATCCCCCGGCCCGCTGGCTGCGTTTGCGGTCGATCTCGGTCAGGTGGCGTTTGCGCAGGCGGATGTTCTTGGGCGTGATTTCCACCAGTTCGTCGTCGGCGATGAATTCGATGGCCGATTCCAGGGTCAGAGCCACCGGGGGAGTAAGGCGCACGGCCTCGTCGGTGCCGGAGGCGCGGATGTTGGTCAGTTGCTTGCCCTTCACCGGATTCACCACCAGATCGTTGTCGCGGCTGTGGATGCCGATAATCATGCCCTCGTAGAGCGCCTCGCCTGGCTGCACGAACATCCGGCCCCGGTCCTGCAATTTCCACAGGGCATAGGCGACAGCCTCGCCGTTTTCCTGCGAGATGAGCACGCCATTGCGGCGTTCGGCGACAACGCCTTCCCGCACTGGCGCGTATTCGTCGAAAACGTGGCTCATGAGGCCCGTGCCGCGGGTAAGGTTCATGAATTCGCCCTGGAAGCCGATCAGTCCGCGTGCCGGAATCCGGTATTCGATGCGCACCCGGCCCCGTCCGTCCGGCACCATGTCCTGCAATTCGCCCCGGCGCAGTCCCAGTGATTCCATGACACCGCCCTGATGCGCGTCCTCCACGTCCACGCTGAGCATCTCCCAGGGTTCGCATTCCTGGTCGTTGATGATGCGCGTCACCACACGCGGGCGCCCCACCGCCAGTTCATAACCTTCCCGGCGCATGTTTTCGAGCAGGATGGAAAGATGCAGTTCGCCGCGCCCGCAAACGTCGAAGACATCGCCATTGGCGGTATCCGCCACGCGCAGAGCCATGTCGGTAAGCAGTTCCCGGTGCAGGCGGTCGCGCAACTGGCGGCTGGTGACGAACTTGCCTTCGCGGCCCGCGAGCGGACTCGTGTTTACCATGAACTGCATGGAGAGCGTTGGCTCGTCGATCTTCAAAAGCGGCAGGGATTCGGGGGCCTCCGGGTCGGTGAGCGTGCAGCCCAGGGCAAGGTCCTCGATGCCCGTGACCTGGACGATATCGCCCGCCCGCCCCTCGTCGAGTTCCACCTTGTTCAGCCCCTTGAAGCCGAAGACCTGGCCGATCTTCGCCCGGAAGGGGGCGCGCTCATGCTCGGCGGATTCCGCCTCCGTGCCGAACATGACCATGACCTGCTGGCCGGTTTTCACCCTGCCGCGGCGGATGCGGCCCACACCGATACGGCCCACATAGGAACTGTAATCGAGCGCGGAGATCTGGAATTGCAGGGGCGCGTTGATCTCGGCGTCGGGCGCGGGCACACGGGTCAGGATGGTCTCGAACAGGGGCCGCATATCCACGCGCGGCGCGGAGAGTTCCAGGCTCGCCCAGCCGTTCAGGCCGGAGGCATAGACGATGGGAAAATCCAGTTGCTGGTCGTTCGCGCCCAGCTTGTCGAAGAGGTCGAAGGTTGCGTTGATCGCCTTGTCCGGCTCGGCCCCGTCGCGGTCGACCTTGTTGACCACCACGATCGGGCACAGTCCCAAGCCCAGGGCTTTCCGGGTCACGAAGCGGGTTTGCGGCATTGGGCCTTCCACGGCGTCGATGAGCAGCACCACGCCATCGACCATGCCCAGCACCCGCTCCACCTCGCCGCCGAAATCCGCGTGCCCCGGCGTATCGACGATGTTGATGTGGATGCCTTCGTATTCAACGGACGTATTCTTCGCCAGGATGGTGATGCCGCGTTCCTTTTCGAGATCATTGGAATCCATCACCCGCTCCACCACCTGCTGATGCGCCGCGAAGGTGCCGGATTGGCGCAAAAGCTGATCGACAAGCGTTGTCTTGCCATGATCGACGTGGGCGATGATGGCGATGTTGCGGATGGGGCGTGAGGACATGGGGATTCACATGAAAAGGGAAAGGAGGGGATTCTAGCAGGAATCATGTGGGCTAGCGCTCTATTTGGCACTTTGCCAGGGCCATCGCATACGCAGATATCGTACACAGGATAAATCCACCTGACAGGCGGTTGTCAAAATGACTTCTGCCGTCATGGTCGGCCTCCTTGCTCACAGGAAGGGGCTGGTGTTTTGCCGCAGGCAGTCCATGTAGGCGTCGCCGTCGATGTAGGTGTAGGTTTCGCCGTCAAACGTGCTCGTCTTGATGACTTCCTTCTTCAAGAGCGCCGCAAGCTGGTCGGCGGGGGTGTTGCTGGAGCTTTCAATCACGATTCTTGCCTCGCGTCCGCCCCTGGCGTCTATGGTATTCGCGTCGCTGATGAGTTTGTCGACCTTGAGTTTGCCGTGGATTTCGACGTATTCGCCGAATTCGGCGAAGGATTCGGCCTCGACATTGCCGCCGACGGAAAAAGCAAGATCGTTCAGGGAGTTGGTGGCAACATGGCCCGCGCGCAGGTTGCCGCAGATGACCGTGTGCATGCCGCGGCTGACGCAGCGCCCGACCTCGACATCGCCCAGGACGATCAGCGCGCCTTCTTCCACCATCATGTCCGAATACATCACGCCCTTGACGCGCAGATTGCCCGCGACGATCAGGCAGGCGCAGGTAATCGGCAGATCGTCGGCCACCAGATCGCCCGCGCAAAAACGGATGCTGTAGTCGGAATCCGGCTCGGAGGCCAGGACGCGTTCGTCAATATCGTCGAGGCCGTCTTGCGCCTCCAGCGCGATGTCCGCGTTGTCCTGCACGAGGCCAGCCTTTCCGGCAATCCATTTTTCCGCTTCTTCAAGACGCCACTTGGGCAGGCGGGAAATTATGCTGTCAGTCATTTCGGGATACTCCTTGCAAAAGGTGGATGGAATATGGCAAGCGAAAAATCGCCGCCCGCCGGACTATAGCACGAACGCAAGAGCGCCGGGCGTCATCATCTCCCCATTGCCTCAATCGGGGTTTTCATGACGCCCGGACGCCGCGAGCGCCGCTTCCATATCCCGACACAAATCCCCGGCGTTCTCCAATCCCGCCGCGATGCGCACGAATTGTCCGGGATGCGACACGCCTGGAACAAGACAATATCGTATATACAGCGTCTCCTCGCAGGCTTCGTCCGCCAGATGAAACCAGTTCGCCAAGAAGTACATGTGCAGCATCCGTTCCAAACCCACCGGCCTTCCTTTCCCCACCTTCGGATAATACGGCTCGATCAGCGCACAGAATTCCGACCACGGGCGAACTCGAACAAACCTTGAAGGACAGCCTCCGGCGTACAATCGCTTCATCTCGCAGCAAATCATCGTCATCGCTTTTCTGGCGGCCTTCTCACAAGCGTTTGGCAATGTCACTGGCGGCTTCGTTGTAGTACACCAGCAACTGATGGAGATTGTGGTGGCCGATGATGCGGGCAAGCGGCAGCACGTCGATCTTCTGCGCCAGCCGCGTGATTGCCTCGTGCCGCGTGTCGTGGAAATGCAGGTTCTGGATGCCTGTCTTGCTGCGGGCGGCGCGGAAGGCGCTGTTGAAACTCCAGACGTTCAGGTCGAAGATGCGTGTGCTGTCCCTGGGCAACTGGTGCAGGAGACGTTTTGCTTCCCGGGTGAGCGGCACTTCCCGGCGGGCGGCGCGGGTCTTGCCCTTGGGAATGCGCGCGATGCTGGACTGGAAATCAATATCCTCCCAGCGCAGGTTGAGAATCTCGCCGCGGCGCATGGCGGTCTCGATGGCGAACAGGAAGGCCACCGCGACCCGTTCGGAAACACTGCGCGCCTTCTCCTCGCGGCGATAGTGGAAGGCCTCCAGAAGCTCCTCGATTTCCCGCGTGTGGATGCGCCGATCCCGCGCTTCCGGACGGGGCGGGCGTTTTACATCCCGGCACGGGTTCATCTCCAGCCACTTCCATTCGCTTGCCGCCACATGGCAGACCGCTGATATGATGCTCAACTCCCGAATGACGGTGCCCGGTTTTACGCGCTGGAGACGCCGATCCCGCCATGCGGCAATGTGCGAGGCGGAAAGTCGGGCAAGTGGCACGGCGGCCAGGGTGTCGGCGAGCAGGCAATTCAGGCGGATGGTTTCCGGATAGGCGCCGCGTTTGCCGACCGTGATTTCATCCCGGTAGCGCAAGAAGAGTGTGCCCAGCGTGCGGGCCTCCGCCTGTTCGCCCTGTTCCGCCTGCTGGCGCAGTTCCGCTTCCGCAGGGATCGCCCAGGCGCGCGCTTCCCGCTTGGTGGCGAAAGTCCGGGAGCAGGTCGTGCCCCGGATCCTGACCAGGGCGCGCCATTTGTCGCCCCGCTTCTGGTAACTTGCCATATTCTCTCCCTTTCTTTTTGGTGTTTCATGAACATGGCCCCGGCCTGAAGCCCGGGCGACGGAATTGTGCAAGTGTTTCGGGTGCGCATCCGCGAAATCGCTTGACCAACCGGAGTCCTCCCGGGGACAATTCCGGCGTATCCAATTCCGTGCAAATTTTTTGAGACACAGTTTACCATGCCCCAGAATGCTTCTTCCCCTCCCAGTGCCTTTCCTGGCTTCCCTTCCGGCTTTTCCCTGCCCTGGAGCGGTGGCGGAGAAAATGCCGAATTCATTCCCGCCGCCCTTGCGGGCAAGATTGCGGTGTTCTATTTCTATCCCAGGGACAACACGCCCGGATGCACGCTGGAAGCGCAGGAATTCCGCGATCTCTATCCGGAATTCCTGGCGGCGGGCGCGGAGATCTTCGGCGTTTCCCGCGACAGCCTGCAATCGCACGACAAGTTCCGCGCAAAACAGGCGCTGCCCTTTCCCCTCCTTGCCGACACGGAAGAGGCGCTCTGCCGCCTGTTCGACGTGATCCGCCAGAAAACCCTGTACGGCAAGCCGGTGCGCGGCATCGAGCGCAGCACCTTCGTCTTCGACCGCGCCGGTGTGCTCTGCCGGGAATGGCGCGGCGTCAAGGCAGCTGGGCATGCGCAGGCAGTGCTCGATTTCGTGCGTTCCCTGTAACCTGAAGGCGTCCCCCTCCCTCTCTTTACCATGTCCGGAAAAACCACGCGCAAACCCGCCCCCCGAATCTTCGTCCTTGATACGAACGTGCTGATGCACGATCCGGCGAGCCTGTTCCGCTTTGAGGAACACGATGTCTTCCTGCCCATCCAGACGCTGGAAGAACTGGATGACCACAAGAAAGGCATGTCCGAAATCGCCCGCAACGCGCGGCAGGTCTCGCGCGCGCTGGATGACATGCTCGCGCTTGCCGGGGATGGCGACATTGACAAAGGCATCCCGCTTGCCGTGCCGAGTGGCGGCCTCGCCTCGGGACGTCTCCTGTTGCAGACCCAGGCCATCCACGTGGAACTCCCCGCCGCGCTCCCGACCTCGAAATACGATAACCAGATTCTCGGCGTCGTCATTCACCTGCAACACATCTACCCGAAACGCAAGGTGACGCTGGTCTCCAAGGATATCAACATGCGCATCAAGGCGCGTTCCCTGGGGCTGTCGGCGGAGGATTATTTCAATGACAAAGTGCTGGAGGATACCGACCTCCTGCCCACCGGCAGCCGCGCCCTGCCCGCCGATTTCTGGGAGACGCACGGGCAGGGCATGGAATCCTGGAAGATCGGCGGCAAGACCCGCTATCGCATCCGTGGCCCCCTGTGCCCGGAATTCCTCGTGCACGAATTCCTCTATCTGGAAGGCGCGCCGGAATTCACCGCCATCGTCAAGGAAAGCACCGGAAAGGAAGCAGTGCTGGAAACGCTCGTGGACCACACCCACCCCCGCTCCGCCATCTGGGGCATTCAGGCGCGCAACCGCGAGCAGAACTTCGCCCTCAACCTGCTCATGGACCCGGAGATCGATTTCGTGAGCCTTCTGGGGCAAGCGGGCACCGGCAAGACCTTGCTCACGCTCGCGGCGGGCCTCGCGCAAACGCTGGAGGGAAAACGCTACACGGAAATCATTTTCACCCGCGTCACCGTGCCGGTCGGCGAGGATATCGGCTTTCTCCCCGGCAGCGAAGAAGAAAAGATGCTCCCCTGGATGGGGGCACTGGAAGACAATCTGGAAGTGCTCACCCACTCCGGGGAGGCCGGTTTTTCCGGCGAATGGTCCAAGGCAGCGACCACCGACCTGATCCGTGCCCGCATCAAGGTGAAATCCCTGAATTTTATGCGCGGGCGTACTTTTTTGAGCAAGTTCCTGGTCATTGACGAGGCGCAGAATCTCACGCCCAAGCAGGTGAAAACCCTGGTCACGCGCGCCGGCCCCGGCACCAAGGTGGTTTGCCTGGGCAACATCGCCCAGATCGACACCCCCTATCTGACAGAAGGCTCCTCTGGCCTGACCTATGTGGTCGACCGTTTCCGTGGCTGGTCCCACTCCGGCCACATCACCCTGCAACGCGGCGAACGTTCCCGTCTGGCCGACCACGCCACGGAAATCCTGTAAAGAATCCCCTCATGTCCTGGCGGACGGCGATGCGGCGCTTTGCGCCGAAGAGCCTTTACAAACCCTTGAGCAGAAATGGTTTTTCATTGCCGTCCGCCAGGACAGTCGGTTTTTCTGGGGGGCGTCTCGCCCGCTGGGGCTGCTTGGCGCTGTCATTGATTCGCTTTCCGACTATATCTGCCTGAAAGACGGGAAGGGCCACCTGATCCCCGTTACCTCTCCTCCGCAAGCCAGATCAGGCTCGCCATACGGCCTGTGCGCCCGTCGCGGCGGTAGGAGAAAAAGCGGGCGGGATCGGTGACGGTGCAGGCGGCGATGCCGAAGACGCGCACAACGCCGCAAGCCGCCAGACGGCGACGCGCCAGGGCGTGGAGATCGGAGAGGAACTTGCCCGCGCCCAAAGCCCGGAAGGCGTGGGCCGCATGCGGGTCTTGCGCCAAGAAGGCCGCCCGCACTTCTTCCCCGACCTCGAAGGCGGCGGGGCCGATGGCCGGACCCAGCCAGGCCATGATCTTGCCGGAATCGACGCGCATGGCGCGCACGGTATTTTCCAGCACGCCTGCGCAAAGCCCGCGCCAGCCCGCGTGCGCGGCGGCAACCACAGTGGCGTCAAGATCGCAGAACAGCACGGGCAGGCAATCCGCCGTCAGGATGGCGCACACGCGCCCAGGCACACGGCTCACGGCGGCATCGGCCTGTGGCATATCGTGGCGCGGCGCGTTGCCGAGCCTCTCCCCATCGCGTTCACTCCGCCCGCCCGCCACGCAATCCAGATCCAGAACACAGCTTCCATGCACCTGTTCCAGCCAGCAGGGTTCGGTAGGCAGACGCGCGCCAAGCCGGGCGCGGTTTTGCGCCACATTCCTGGGCGCGTCACCCACATGCGAACCCAGATTGAAACTTTCCCACGGCGGCGGACTCACCCCCCCGATCCGCGTAGTTTGCAAACTCCGAACGCCGGACGGTTGCGGCCAATCGGGGCAGATGAATTCATCTTGCATGGAATTCCTCCAGTTGCCAATTGCAGGGATCAGAGGAAGTTACCGGCGGCTCCGTCACCGCATTTTGACTCCCTTGAACATGATCACATGAAACGGGACAGTGGCGCACAATCCCAATTCGAGATAGACCGCGTCGTAAGCAGTGAGATCATGGCGCAAGGCCAGCGCAAACAGCAAAGCAGGCTTGGCCGGATGCGGATCAATGGTCACGGGCAAGCGGGACAGAC
>JAISLJ010000203.1 GCA_031290955.1 Zoogloeaceae bacterium
TCCGGCCTTCCAGGGCCAGTTTTCCAGCAAAAACCTCTCGGTTATGTTTTGTTCATACTCTTTGTCTCAATCTTTGTTTCTCTCGCCTCAATTTGACCGTTTGTTCAGTGTTTCCTTAATTCCTCGGAGATTTTGGGGCAAAATGAATCGCTCATGTCCCGCTCCGGGCACGGGGGGGAGGGGATTTGCGGAGGGGGGACGCATTGGCGTTGATTTTTGCCTTGGCGAGTGCGCAGGAGGAGGAGCGCAAGGGCAAGCGGCGCAAAGGGGAATCTGCGGACGAAAGCGGGAAGGCGGAGAGCGTACCCGCCGCCATGCCCGCCGTCGCTTCTCCATTCCGGCAAGCCAGACGCGGCGCGGCATGGGGTGCATTCCTCCTGCTGCCCTGCCTGTTCCTCCTTTCCGGCTGGCGCGTCGACCCTTGGTCGGTGCTGCGCGAGGACGCGCTATCCGGCAAGGTCGGCCCCTGGGATTTCACCCTTGCCGAAGTGGAACCCGACGCGCCAAAACTGTGGATGATGGAGAGGTTTTCCGCTGCATGTCCGGTACGCACACACAGAAAAAACATCTTCATCATACAATGCCGCTCCTGGCGGACGGCAGTGAAAAAACCTTTCTGCTCAGGGGGGTTTGTAAAGGCTCTTCCGCCCGCAGGGCAATTGCCGTCCGCAGGACCTACAGCGTGGGGGCTTCGAGGTGGAGTTTTCTTCGGAGGTCCAGGTGGGGCACGATGCGGTTGCGGCCTTGGTGTTTGGCGGCGTAGAGGGCTTTGTCGGCAAGTTCCAGCGCCGCTTCGAGACCGCGCGCGCCGTCTTCTGGGCAGGAGGTGAGGCCGGCGCTGAAGGTCGCCGTGAATTTCTGGCCGTTCTCGCCAAAGAACGTGATGTGCGAGAAATCATCACGAATGCGGTTCAGGATTTCCTGGGCTGCTTCCGAATTTGTGCCGACAAGGCCGATCACAAACTCCTCGCCACCGTAACGCCCGACCAGATCATTGCGACGCAGGCGCTGCTTTAGAAGCCATGCCAGGCTGCGGATCACCTGGTCGCCCACCGGGTGGCCGTAGGTATCGTTGACGCGCTTGAAATGATCGATATCGAGCATGGCAATGGCAATGCTCTTGCCGGGCGGCAGGGTGTTGAGCGCCGTTCCCAGCGCCTGCTTGATGCTGATATGGTTCAGGAGGTCGGTCAGGCTGTCGTTCTGCATGGAGTGGCGCAGCGCCCGGTAGCGGTCGATCTTGCTCTTCACCACGGCATTCATCAGCACCGGGTTTACGGGCTTTGTCAGGAACTGGTCGCCGCCCAGGCGCAGCGCCTCCACTTGCAGGGCAATGTTGGTCTCGCCCGAAAGGAAGACGATGGGAATCCCCAGGAATTCATCGTGCTGGCGAATGACGCGCGCGGCTTCCACGCCCGTGCAGTGGGGCATGTACATATCCATCAGGATCAAGTCGGGCTGGAATTCGCGGATATTCCGGAGCGATTGCAGGGGATTGTTGAGCACCAGGGAGGTGATGCCGTTTTCCTCCAGGCTCTTGCGGATGGCTTGCGCCGCCGTGCGGGAATCCTCCACCACCATGACCCGGTAGGAATCCTTCTTGTCGTCGTTGTGGCTCTTGTTCTCCAGAATGTGGCTCAAGACCTGCTGCAAGCCTGCCCGGCTGGTGATGCAGTGGTTGACGCCCACCAGAAGCAGGCAGTTCATGAACATGAAATCGTCCGGCATGTTCATGCAGAGGATGCGCGCCATGGGCCGCCGTTCGCGCAGGACCTTCAAGGTATCGCACCAGGCATCGTCCCGCATGCCGCCCATGTCGATGAGATAAACGCTGAAATCGTCACTGTTCGTCGTTTCTGCCGCCTTGTAGCAGGATTCGCCGCACTTCTGGTCGCAGCGATGCACGGTGATGCCGAAATAGCCCAGTTGCGCGATCATCTCGTCCCAGTGTTTGCCCTCTTTCCCCATGAGGCAAAGGCGGGTACTGGTGGCGGCGCTGGTGTAGACCGGCGGATTGCTGGATGCGCCCGCCCGCCGTTCCTGAATGGCGGTGCCGCGTTCCGCATAGTAGCGAAACAGTTCCTCCAGCCGGGAGACGCGCATGGAAAGATCAAGGATGTCTGCCTGGGGAATGGGGTGGCTTTTTTCGTCCCCCAGACGGGAAAGCACTCGCTCCTCAAGCTGGCGGGAAACGTGGCGCAACCCGCTTTGTGACTTGTCCGCGAAGGCGTTTGTGAGGCTATTCAGGAGTGTGGCGAAATCCACGAAATAGGCAAAATCCGGCTTTGCGAGATAGGCACTCCAGAAAAACCGGAGATCCCGCATTTTTTGCCGCAAAAATTCGTCGTCGAGCATGAGCGTTGGCTGAAAGGGCAGACTTGCTATAATTTCACAAAAATAGTTTGGAGTTTTGCATAACCCCCGATAAAGTCAAGGGCGTTCGTTTTGCAAAGCATGAAGATCGGCATGGATCGACGTTCCTTCCTCACCTGCCTTCCGGGCATGTTCTTCCTCTCCCTCCCCATCCGGGGCGGGGCGGCGCGGCAGATCACCGGGCAGGCCGCGTCAGGATTGCGCTTGGGCATTGTGCCGTTCAACTCCGCCCTGGCGCTTTTTCGCATCCACCAGCCCCTGCGCCAGCACCTAGAAGCAACATTGCGTGTGCCGGTCACGCTGCATTCCTCGGTGGATCACGCGCGCTTCCTCCACGATACCCTGGCCTTCGCCTTTGATCTCGTCGTAATCAGTCCGCATCTTGCCGTCCTGGCGCTGGAAGCCGGATTCGTGCCGCTCTGCCGCTATCAGAAGGAGATGCGCATTGGTCTGATCGTCCGCCGGGAAAACCAGTCTTCTGGAATCGCCGGGTTGCGGGGCAGGCGCATTGGCGTTCCGGATCGCCTGTCGATCTTCGCGGTTGGGGGCGGCAGATGGCTTGATGAATCCGGGCTGGCGCCCTATGTTCTTTCCCTCTGGCCCTCGCATGGCGCGGCGCTGGCGGCGGTGGCGACCGGCAATCTGGACGCGGCGCTTTCCGGGGAAGAAATCCTGCGCCAGATTCCTGCGGACTTGCGCAATACGCTCACCTTCCTGCCGTTCGCGGAGCGCATCCCGCATCTCATGACCTTGTGTCGCGTGGCGCTGGGGGAAGCGCAGCTTGCGCGCATTCGCGCCGCCTTGTTGGCGTTTCCCGCCACACCTGCGGGCGCGAAGTTTTTCCGTGATACTGGCTATCAGGGCTATCTGCCCGTCTCCGAACGAGATCTCCGGATCATGCGACCGCATGTCGAGCGTACCCGGAAATTGCTCGCGTCTCCTGAATCCGAATCTCCCGAATGAAACTGCGCTCCTCCCTGCGTCTTCGCCTCTTCCTGGTCCTGCTCCTCGCGTTTTTTCTCGCCATGAGCTTCCAGGTCACCAACAATGTGCGGCTTGTGAAGGCAGAGCTTTCCGCGCAGCTTGAAACCCGCATCCTCTCGCTGGAACATGCCTACCACACCACGCTGGCGGGCATGCTTTTTTCCCGCGATTACGCGACCTTGCGCGATACGCTGGAGGGCTGGCACGCCACGGGAGACATCGTGTTCATGCAGGTGCTGGACCCGGCAGGCAAGGAACTGGCCGCAGCGGGCAAGAGCGAATTCTCCGTTGGCCCCGGCATCCGGGAAGCAGTCTTTCCCATTGTGCTGGAGGGCCAGGCATACGGCACGGTGCGCTTCGGCGTCTCCACCGCCTTCATCGACCAAGCGCAGAACGAGTTGATCGTCCAGCATGTGCTCATCACCCTTGTCAGCTTTTTCCTGCTCACGCTGGCGCTTTTTGCCATCGGCTACTATTTCACACGCGGGCTGGCGCGGCTGGAAGAAGCGGCGGCGCAGATTGGCAAAGGCAATTTTTCCTATCGCGTGCCGATTTCCGGAGCGGATGAACTCGCCCGCCTGGGGGAAGCCTTCAACACCATGTTCGGCGCGGTGGAACATCAGGTGGAAGCATTGAAGGCAAGCGAACAACGCTTTCGCGCCATTGCCGACTACACCTACGCCTGGGAAAACTGGTTTGCCCCGGATGGCCGGCTTCTGTGGGTGAATCCCGCCGTCCAGCGCATGGTGGGCTTCACGCCGGAAGAATGCCTCGCCATGCCCGAATTCCCGCTGCCGCTTGTGCATGAGGACGACAAGGACATCGTGCGCTATCAGGGCCGCATCGCGCGCGATGGCCTGAGCGGGCAGGATCTGGAGATTCGTTTCCTCCGCCGGGATGGGCACGTTGTGTGGACGGCCATGTCCTGGCAGCCGATCCACGATGACGAGGGGAAATCGCTGGGCTATCGTTCCAGCATCCGCGATACCACGCAACAGCACTATGCCACCGAGGAGCTTGCCTATCAGGCGATCCATGACGCGCTGACCGGCCTTTTCAATCGCCGCGCCTTCGAGCGGCGGCTCCAGCAAATCTTCGGGCACTCCGAGGGAAGCCACGAGGAAAACCTGCCCCTGAGTGTGCTCTATGTTGATCTCGACCAATTCAAGGTGGTCAACGATACCTGCGGTCACGAGGCGGGCGACCAGCTTCTCATCGATATCGTCAAGGTACTGAAGGCGCAGGTGGGGCCGGGCTTTCTCGCGCGGCTGGGCGGTGACGAGTTCGGCATCATCCTGCGTTGCGCCGAGGCAGAGGCGCTCGCGCTGGCCCGCAAGCTCGTGCATGAAATTCATGCCAGCGATTTCAACTATCAGGGCAGAAGCTTCCGGCCCGGTGTTTCCATCGGTATCGCGCAGGCCGCAGGCGGGATCGGCAGTGTCTCCGAACTCATGATGGCGGCGGATACTGCCTGCTATGCGGCCAAGGAGCGGGGACGCAATCGTGTGGAGGTCTACAGCCGCGCGGACGAATATTTCCGCCTGCGGCACGAGGATTTCCGCTCTGTTGAGCGCGTGACGGAGGCGCTCTCCCAGGGACGCTTCCTGCTCTACCACCAGCGGATCGAAGCCCTGCGGCGCGGCGGGGCGCGGCATACGGAGATCCTCATTCGCCTGCGCGACGACCACGGCAATATCCTGGCGCCGCAGCATTTCATCACGGCTGCCGAACGCTTCAACCTGATGGCCTACATTGACGCCTGGGTGGTGGAAAACGTCTGCCGCCAGCTTGCGGAGTGGGATACCCGCGAGTTCCAGCCCGACCTGCACTATTTTTGTGTGAACCTCTCCGAGGCAAGCCTTTCCGACCCGGATTTTCCGGAATTCATCCTGGCCCAGATCAACCAGTACGATATTGATCCGGGGCGCCTGTGTTTCGAGATTGCCGAGGGCTGCGCCGTGAAATTCATGCAGGAGACCCGGCGCTTCATCCGGAAGATGCACGAAATCGGCGTTGCGCTGGCGCTGGACGATTTCGGCACCGGGCCTTCTTCCTTCCTGCATCTCAAGGAGTTCCACGTGGATTTCCTGAAAATCGACGAGACCTTCGTGAAATCCCTGACGCAGGAACCTCGCAACAAGGCCATTATCGCCGCCATGTTGCAGTTGGCGCGGGCCTATGATCTTGTCTCCGTAGCGGAATTCGTCTGCGACGCGGCCACTTTGGAGACCGTGCGCAAAATGGGCGTGGAATACGCGCAAGGGTACGCGCTGCACCAGCCGGAACCACTTCTCGCCCTCGAAGTCCCGCAGACAGCATCCGCAGAACCATTGCCGTCCGCAAAAGCGGACAAATTCCAACAACCCCACAAGGACGAGGCAGGAGAAATTGCCGTCCGCAGAACCCAGGACTCAGGAAGATGATTACGCCACAGGAAGCCTTGCAGCGCACGATCGAGCATCGTGAGATTTTTTATGATGAAATGCTTTCCCTGATGCGCCAGATCATGGCGGGCAAGTTGTCGCCCGTCATGGCGGCGGCCATTCTCACGGGCCTGCGCGTCAAGAAGGAGACCATCGGCGAGATTGCCGCTGCCGCCACCGTGTTGCGCGAGATGGCGACCAAGGTTGTGGCGCCGCCGCCCAACGATCATTTCATCGACATTGTTGGCACGGGCGGCGACGGTTCGCACACCTTCAACATCTCGACCACCAGCGCCTTTGTGATTGCCGCTGCCGGAGCGCGGGTCGCCAAGCACGGCAACCGCGGCGTCTCCTCGAAATCGGGCGCGGCGGACGCCATCGAGGCGCTGGGCGCGAGCCTCGCGCTTGATGCCGAACAGGTGGCAGCCTGCATCGCCGAAACCGGCATCGGCTTCATGTTCGCGCCCAACTTCCATGCCGCGATGAAGAACATCGCCCCGGTGCGGCGCGAGATGGGCGTGCGCACCATCTTCAACATCCTGGGGCCGCTCATCAACCCGGCGGACGCGCCCAACAGCCTCTTGGGCGTCTTCCATCCCGATCTGGTGGGCATTCTGGTGCGGGTCATGGAACGGCTGGGCGGCAAGCACGTCATCGTCGTGCATGGGCTGGATGGCGTCGACGAGGCGAGCCTGGGCGCGACGACGATGGTCGGCGAACTCCGGGACGGCAAGATCACCGAATACGACATTCATCCTGAGGATTTCGGCTTCGCCATGGCGGGCACGCGCAACCTGCGGGTGGCAACGCCTGAGGAATCGATCCGCGTGATGCGCGCCGTGCTGGAAAACCAGGGCGGCCCGGCGCGAGACATCGTGCTCTTCAATTCCGGCCTGGCGCTCTATGCCGCCAACGTGGCCGACGACATCGCCGACGGCATTGCCCGCGCCCGCGCCGCGCTTGCATCCGGCGCGGCGAAGGCGAAGATGGAGGAATTCGTGCGTTACAACCAGCGGCTTGCCGGAGTGGCGGCATGAGCGACATCCTGAAGCGCATCCTCGCCGCCAAGGCGGAGGAAGTCGCGGCGGCGCGCGCCCGCCTGCCGGAGGCGGAGTGCGTTGCGCGGGCAAGGGACATGCCGCCCTGCCGCGATTTCACCGGCGCCTTGCGGACGCGCGTCGAACGCAAGCGCCCGGCGGTGATTGCGGAAATCAAGAAGGCCAGCCCTTCCAGGGGCGTGATCCGCCCGGATTTCCACCCGGCGCGCATCGCCGCTTCCTATGCCGAACATGGCGCGGCCTGCCTTTCCGTGCTCACCGACGCCACCTTTTTCCAGGGCGAACCTGACTTTCTCGCTGCCGCCCGGGCCGCCGCGCCGCTCCCGGCGTTGCGCAAGGATTTTTTGGTGGATGCCTACCAGCTCCACGAAGCCCGCCTGCTGGGCGCGGATGCCATTCTTCTCATCGTGACCGCCCTCGCGGATGGCGAACTCCAGGAATTCGCCGGACTGGCGACGGAACTGGGCATGGCCGTGCTGGTGGAAAGCCACGACGCGGCGGAACTGGAACGCGCCCTCGCGCTCCCGACGCCGCTCATCGGCATCAACAACCGCAACCTGCGGACTTTTACGGTCACGCTGGAGAACACGCTCGCCCTTCTGCCCCGGATTCCGGAGGGGCGGATTGTCATCACCGAAAGTGGCATCCTCGCCCCGGCGGATGTCGCAACCATGCAGACGGCGGGCGTGCATGCCTTCCTGGTTGGCGAGGCCCTGATGCGCGCCCCGGAACCGGGCGCGGCGCTGGCGCAACTTTTCGGGCTTTCTGGACACGGGATTTCCTAAAATCATGCGCCTCATCTACGGTTTCCACGCTCTTACCGCCAAGCTGCGCCATGATCCCGAGGCAATTCGGGAGATTCTGGTTGACGCGGCGCGTCACGACGGGCGGATCAAGCGTCTCCTGCACCATGCGACCTTCCAGAACATTCGGGTTACGCCTGTTGAAGGGAAGCGCCTGGACGCCATGCTGCCCGGAGCGCGACACCAAGGCGTCGCGGCGCGGGTGACGGGGGGCTACAAGGTCTTTCATCTTGCCGATGTGCTGGACGCGCTGGAGGAGCCGCCCTTCCTTCTGGTGCTGGATGGCGTGACCGATCCGCGCAATCTGGGAGCATGTCTTCGGGTTGCCGACGGCGCGGGCGCGCATGCGGTCATTGCGCCCAAGGACCGGGCGGCGGGCCTGGGAGAAATTGCCGTGAAGACTGCCTGCGGCGCGGCGGAAAGTGTGCCCTACGTCATGGTCACGAATCTTGCGCGCGCCCTGCGCGAACTGAAGGAACGGGAAATCCACGTGATCGGCATGGCCGGGGAAGCGCAGGAAAGCCTCTACGCCGCCCACTGGCCCGCCGCGACCGCCTGGGTGCTGGGCGCGGAAGGCGAGGGCCTGCGCCGCCTGACCCGGGAAACCTGCGACCAACTCCTGCGCATCCCGCTCGCAGGCAGCGTGGAAAGCCTCAACGTCTCCGTCGCCGTCGGCATCTGCCTCTTCGAGGCGCGGCGACGCATGGGGGGCGGGTGACGGGTGTCAGGGATCCGGTGTCAGGCTTGTCTCCTGAAGCAGTCGTACTCGTAAAAGTCGGTTCTGTAAACCCGACAATCCCAAATTACCGTATTCTCTCAGAAGGAATGAGTCTTCCATGAAAATCCCCGTCACGATTACCCCGAATGAATTGCTGGAAGTGCTGGTCAATGTCGCCACGATTCGCCCTGTCTTCATCTGGGGCGCGCCGGGGATCGGCAAGTCTTCCATCGTGGAGCAGTTCGCTGCGGAATTCGGCCTGCCCTGCGTTTCGCTGTTGGGCAGCCAGCTTGCGCCGGAGGACATCATCGGCGTGCCGCGCATCATCGAGGGCAAGAGCGAGTTTTGTCCGCCCCGATCCATTGCGCGGGACGAACCCTATTGCCTGTTCCTTGATGAACTGAACGCCTGCTCGCAGGAAGTGCAGAAAGCCTTCTACAGCCTGATTCATGACCG
>JAISLJ010000204.1 GCA_031290955.1 Zoogloeaceae bacterium
CCGCTCCGTTCCGCCAGCAAAAAACCGGAATCCGCGCCACCCGTATTGATGGACTTGAAAATGGACTGAAAAGTCCCGGCTGCTCGTGGATTCCAGCCGCCTTTGGCAGACAACGAAAACAAGAAAACCAAACATTTTCAACGACTTATGTACACATACGGAAGACGTTGGAACAGAGTTTGGATTACCCGTGGCAATCCACACCCCGTTTCCGCAGGACGCCGTTTTTTCCAGGTGCGAGGATTTCCGGCCCACAGGGCTTGCCCTTTTCGCGGGGGATTGCTGCGTCGCTATGCTCCTCGCAATGACGAGGGTTTGAATGCCTCGTGCTTTCTTTCCCATAACAGCGGAACACGCGCCCACAAAAACGCCGCAAACCTTCAAATCATTGTCATTGCGAGGGCCGCAGGCCCGTGGCAATCCACGCGCAAGGGGATCGGGAAGTGTGGCGGGGACACCCACGGGACAGACGCCCAATGTTTGGTCACAGACGAAGGACAAAATCTCCCGATTGGAGGAGGGCAGGGGGAACATGCGCGGCGGCTTTGCCGCCGGTCATTTTTTCTGATTCTTCCTGATTTTTCCTGATCCCGGCTTATGATTCTGCTTCGTCTTCGGCCGCAAAGGATTCTGCCGGGAGGTCGCCGGGTTCCGGGAATTCCGGCGAGCGTTCCAGTTTCACGCTGCGGGCGATGATGCCTTTTTCGCCGCGGGCGAGCACGAAATTCACGCGGTCTTCGTAGTGGCAATCCTCGATAGTGGCATCGACCAGGTCGCTTGCGTGGAAGAAACAGTTGTCGCTGCCGCCATCGGGCTTGATGAAGCCATAACCCTTGTCGGTGATGAGGTTTACGATCGTCCCCTTGCGCACGGCGCCTTCGACGAAATCCGGGGGCAGCGGGCGGGTGTAGTCGTTGCGGGAATCCCAGGAATCGTTGGCGCGCGCCATGAAGAGGCCATTGATGAGCGGGTCTGTGCGCCGCCCGCGATCCTCGATCAGTGGTTTCATCATGATCGGATAATTCACGCGGTCGATCAAGCCCGTGGAAACCTGCGTGCGCATGAGCCGACCATCCTCGCGCTCATATTCGAAATCCCAGCCCAGAAGCATGACCCGGGTGCCGATGGTATTCAGTTTCCGCACCAGCGGGACAAAATCCCCGTCGCCGGTAATCAGGACACAGACATCGTATTTCTTCAGGCAGGTCATCTCGAAGGCTTCGAGCGCCAGCCACACATCGATGCGCTTTTCCTCGTAGGAGCCATCCGGGCGTGTCATGAGGTGTTGCTGGAACAGCGCGATGTCGGCCCGCAAGAGCGCATCCTCGAAAACACGGTCGGCAAAGAGCTTGTCGTTGTCGGAAGCCTGTTGCGCGGTCAGGCGACCACGAAAATAGGTCGCGTCCACGATCTGGCAGCGCCGCGCGTCAATTCCCTCGTAATGCGCGACTTCCGAAAGGATGAAATCGTGGACTCCCTTGAATGACAGCCTTGCCCTGCGTTCATGCTGGTACAGGTAATAATTGCTGACCTTGAAAAAATAGGTGCCATCGTAGAAAACAGCAATCCGGCAAATCTCGTTCTCCGTCATTTTCTTTATCCTCTCAAAAGAAGAAGTTGTTCATAACACAAAACGGCGCGCCAGGTTGCCGAAGGCGCGCCGATCAAAGCCCTGGAGACGGAAACGCGGATCCCCGCTCGCCGGGCGGCTTCCTGTGTGGAAGCCAAAGTGGCGCGCAGTATAGCACACAGGCGGTCTCCTGGCTTTCCCGCGCTCTGGGAAGCCTGGAAACGCTCCTGCCCGTGGGGCGACTTCGTGACCTTGCGGGCCGGGAAAGGGCTAGGAAAGGGCTAGGAAAGGGCAAGGACATGCCCAAATCAGGCGTCCGCGTCTGGTTTGGGGCTGTTCTTCGTTTGGGCATGGTGTTCCAGATAGGCGCGGGTATCCTCCGCGCTCATGGGGCGGGCGTGTTTGTAGCCTTGGATGATATCGCAGTGCAAGCTTGTGTAGAAGTTCCACTGTGCTTCGCTTTCCACGCCTTCGGCGATGAGGCGCATGTGGATGGCGTTGGCGATGGCGGCGATGGTGGAGATCATCGCGTCTGTCTCTGGATTGCCGATGCGCGCGGTGAAGGCGCGGTTGATCTTGATGGCGTCGACAGCGTATTCCGTCAGGCTCCTGAGCGAGGAACGCTCGATTTCCAGCCGGTCGACCAGGATCTCGATTCCCTTGCCGCGCAATGCCTGGAGCGTCGCGGCGGCCTCGGGGGAATGGTTGAGGAGCGCGTATTCGGAAATCTCGAAGGCGAGGTTCTCGCAAGGCAACTGGTAGACAGCCAGCATGGTTTCCACGGTCTTCACGAAACCCGGGTTTTCCAGCGATTGCGGCAGGATGTTGAGGGAAATGCGGCCAAAGGAGAGACCCGCGGCGCGCCATTTCTGTGCCTCGGCGCAGGCAAGGTCGAATACGATCTCGTCGATGGCTTCCATGTGGCTGCTCTTCCGGGCGATCTCCATGAACCGTTCCGGCAGGAGCAGGCCCTGATCCGTGTGCTGCCAGCGCGCCAGCACTTCCAGATAGAGAACGCGCCGCTCCACCGCGTGATAGAGCGGCTGGAAGTAGGGCAGGAATTCCCGATTGGCAATCGCCCTGGGCAGGGCCTCCTCCAGACGTTCGCCCACTTCCAGCCCTTCCCCGAAGAACTTGAAGCGCATGCCGCCTTCCGATTTCGCCTGGTACATGGCCATGTCGGCATGGCGGATGATCTCCTCCGCGCCGCCCGCTTCGTCATTGCCGCCGCCAAAGGTGGCGATGCCGATGCTGGTGCGCATGAACATCTCGTAGTTGCCGAGATTCACGGGTTCCTTCAGCTTTTCCAGAATGGCTTTTGCCAGCACGGATGCGTTCTGGGGATGGTCGATTTCCGTCATGATGACCGCGAACTCATCCCCGCCCAGGCGGGCGGCGGTGTCGGTCATGCGGATGCGCTTTTGCAGGGTCTGCGCCATATGCACCAGAAGCGCGTCGCCCGCCGCATGGCCCAGGGTATCGTTGGTTTTCTTGAAGCGGTCGAGGTCCAGGAAGAGGAGCGCCCCGTACTTGCCCGAACGACGGCACTGGAACAGCGCCTTCTGCAATTGCTCGTTGAAGAGTTTGCGGTTGGCAAGGCCGGTCAGGGGATCATGCCCGGCGAGATAATGCGCCTTTTCCTCCGCCGTGCGCCGGATCTGCACTTCCTCGGAGAGGCGCGCGTTGGTTTCCGAGAGTTCGCGGGTGCGCTCGTCAATGCGGATTTCCAGATGTTCCTGGATGTCGCGCAGTTCCGCTTCGGTTTTGGCGCGCACCGTGATTTCCCGCTTGAGTTCCGCAACATTCCGGTTCAGGGTTTCCGCCAGTTCATTGAAGGAGGAAGCCAGCGAGGTGATTTCGTCGCGATAGGGAATGTTGAAGCGGAATTCCTTCTCGCCCTCGCGGAAACGATGAAAGCCATCGTTCAGCCAGGCGAGCTGCCGGGAAAGATAAGAGGCCATCCGCACGGCAATGACGATCACGACGATAACCAGCGCAATGGTCGAGAACGCGAGGCGCAGCAACATGGCCCGCATGTCCGCTTGCAGGGACTGCCGGGCGAGGTTGCCCTGTGCGCTCATGCGCTGGTTCGCCCCCTGGATGATGCTGTTCAGCCGGGCGCGGGAGACACTGGTCGCCTTGTGGAAATCTTCCAGGTTTGCGCCGATGGTCACGATGCCGAAGCCGCGCTGGTTGCCGGCGGCCTTGGGCGCGTAACGGCCCGTGTGGTAGGGAATGGCCGCTGTCGTGGTGAGTTTCCAGACGCCACTCCAGAGGATGAGGAAGGAGCCAGAGCCGCCATGTTCGGCCAGGTTGTACCAGCCCCGGCATTGCGGCGCGAAATTGAGGTAGCGGCAATCCAGGCCGACATTGCCGCGCTCGGTGAGAATCGCGGCGGGCTTCTTGCGCTGCAACTGCTCGACGAAGGTCGGCGCGACCGCCATGTAGTCTGCCCAGCGTTTGCCGCTTTTCTGCCAGGCGGCGAAGATGGATTCCTCCAGCCAGGGAACTTCTGGCTCGCCGTTCTCGTCGTAGCCCACAATGGAATGGTGGCGCGGATGCACGATGCTGCGCCCCTTGTAATCCCAGATGAAGGCATAGTTGCCGTCGAAGGCGTCGTTGATGTCCTGATAGCGCGCTTCGGCGGGCGTGATGGTGTCGGTGAAGGACATCAGATGGTCATGATCCAGCGCCAGCGTCACCCAGCCGATGACCTGCCCGCCGCGCGTCACCGGGGCCGCCCAGCGGATAATGCCCCGGAAGCGCTTGCCCGCCGGGTTTTCCCGTCCGGCATAGGCGTGTTCTTCCGGCGCGAAGGGGATGCCGCGCTGGCGGGCGGCCTCCGGCGTGAATTTGCCGATGATCCGCGTCCCCACATAGCGGCCAATCACCTCGGAGACATAGATTTCCCCCGGTTTCAGCCGCTGAAGGTCGGGAAAATAGGTTTCCGCCCTGGCGTAGGTGTTCTGGCGTTGCGCAACATTCTTCAGTTCCGGGTCGATCTGGCTGGAACTGGTCACTTTCACTTGCTCGCGGCCATCCAGTCCGATGAAGCTCATTTCCAGATAGAGCGGTCTCTTTTCCGTCTGGAAGAACAGCGGGCGGCGATAATGGAAATACTTGGCATTGTCGGGACTGCCCGGCTCGGCAGTGGATTTGTCCTCCGGGCGCGGCGTTTCCGGTTCCCAATCCGTCTGCGCCGCGTTCAGCCGCCATTTGCCGTGAACAATGAGGTTCCGGCGCTTTTTGTCGATGAAGTCACGATAGGCTTCGGCGTTGGGGGAAAGCGTTGCCGCATGGAGGATATCGGCGTCGCGCTCATAGAGGAATTCCGCGACGCGGTTGGCGGTATCCGTGGTGAGCCGCTCGATTTCCTCACGGGCGCGGGCATCCAGCGCGGCAACGGCGTCGCTCACCGCAGTGTCGCCCGCGTCACGGATCGCGCCATCTGCCGTCTCGACCAGGCTCTGGATGTTCTCGCCCAGCGTCCTCGTCGTCTCCTGCGTCTGATACCAGGCGATCCAAGTGAGGAGAAGGAGCGGCACAACCTTGATGACGACGAACAGCAGAATCAGGCGAACGCGCACCGAGAGCTTGAACCAGGCATCCATAGGGAACAAACCTTGTTGCGTGAAGGATATCGGATGATATCAGATGCGCTGGAGGATGACTTCCAGCACGAAACGGCTGCCCACGTAGGCGAGGAGAAGTGAGGCAAAACCGGTCAGCGTCCAGTGCAGCGCCTTGCGGCCCCGCCAGCCGTAGATGTGGCGTCCGGCGAGCAGGACGCCAAAGATGATCCAGGAGAGAAACGCGAACACCGTCTTGTGGTTGAAGGGAAGCGGCGTGCCGGACTGGCTCTCCGAATAGAGGAGACCGCTGACCAGGGCGAGCGTCAGGAAGGCGAAGGCGATGGCGAGGATGCGAAACAGGACGGCTTCCAGCGCGAGCAGCGACGGCATGTGCGCCATGCGCCGCGATGGCAGGTGCGCGTGCAGGCGTTTGTCGATGATGCGGATGAACACCGCGTGGATGGCCGCGAGCATGAAGAGGCTGTAGGCCAGCATGACGCAAAGGAAGTGCAGGCGGAATCCCCAGGCGTGCGCGTGCGGGATCGGGCGGATGTGCGCGAAGAACAGGGGGAGGAGCGTGGCGACCGCGCCCACCAGAAGCACGATGGGTTGCAGACCATCCATGCGCGCCCGGAAACTTTCCAGCCAGTAGATGAGCGCCGCGAGCCAGGCCATGAGGCTCAAGGCGAGGCTGAAGGAAAAGAACATGTTCCCGTTCTGGAAAAGCGCCAACTTGAGTCCTGTTGCGTGCAGGAAGAGGGTTGCCCCGATGGCGGCCCGCTCCCAGGCGGGGGCGCTGGCCGAGGCCGGGAGCGCGCCCGTCTCCGACCAACGGGTGCGCCAGAAATGGCCGCCGAGCAAAAGATAGAGAAGCGCGGTCAGGCCAAAAACGGTGAGCTGATTTACAATAGGTGCCATTTTTTGGATTCTACTCGAAAGCCAGCCCATCATGCTTGATAACCTGACCCAACGCCTTGCCAAGGTCGTGAAGACCCTGCGCGGCGAAGCCCGCCTGACGGAAAGCAACATCGCCGATGCCCTGCGTGAAGTGCGCATGGCGCTCCTGGAAGCCGATGTTGCCTTGCCGGTGGTGAAGGATTTTATCGCCGCCGTGCGGGAGAAGGCCGTGGGCGAAGAAGTGATCGGCGCGCTTGCGCCGGGCCAGGCGCTGGTCGGCGTGGTGCACCGGGAACTCACGGCTCTGATGGGCAGCGCCCATGAGGAACTGAACCTCGCCGCCCGCCCGCCCGCCGTCATCCTGATGGCGGGTTTGCAGGGCGCGGGGAAAACGACCACGGTCGGCAAGCTGGGCAAGTACCTGCAAGAAACGCGGAAGAAGAAGGTGCTGGCGGTTTCCTGCGACGTGTATCGTCCCGCTGCCATCGCGCAACTGGAAACCGTGGCCGGGCAGGCGGGCATTGCCTTCTTCCCCTCGAAGGCGGAGGAAAAGCCGGAAGCCATCGCGCTGGCTGCGGTGGATTGGGCGCGGCGGCACTATCTGGATGTGGTGCTCGTGGATACGGCGGGGCGGCTTGCCGTAGACGAGGCGATGATGGCCGAGATCCAGGCGCTGCACGCCGCGCTGGCGCCGATCGAGACCCTGTTCGTGGTCGATGCCATGCTGGGGCAGGATGCCGTCAATACGGCGCACGCCTTTAACGCCGCCCTGCCGCTCACCGGCATCATCCTCACCAAGCTGGATGGCGATTCCCGCGGCGGCGCGGCGCTCTCGGTGCGCCATGTGACGGGCAAACCCATCAAGTTCACCGGCGTTGGCGAAAAACTCACCGGCTTGGAAGCCTTCCATCCGGAACGCATGGCCTCCCGCATCCTGGGCATGGGCGATGTGCTGACCCTGATTGAGGACGTGCGCCAACAAGTCGATGAAGACAAGGCGCGGGCCTTTGCCAAGAAGCTGAAGGAGGGGGGCAAGGGCTTTGATCTCAACGATTTCCGCGAACAGATGGGGCAATTGAAGAAGATGGGCGGCATGCAGGCGTTCATGGACAAGCTTCCCGGCCAGATCGCCCAGATCGCCGGGGAGATGCCCACCGGGTTTGAAGAGAAGCTCACGCGGCGCATCGTGGGCATCATCGATTCCATGACGCCTGCGGAACGCGCTCATCCGGAAATCCTGAAAGCCAGCCGCAAACGGCGCATCGCGGCGGGCGCGGGCGTCCAGGTCCAGGACGTCAACCGCCTCCTCACCCAGTTTGAACAGACCCGCAAGGTCATGAAGCAATTCTCCAGAGGCATCTTCGGCAAACTGATGCGCGGCATGAAAGGCGGGCGGTAAAGCCCCCGGAACACAACAAGGCCGTCCCCCGCGCCAGACACGAATTCCGGACACAAACACCAGGGCGCGTTCAGGCAAACGCGGAGCGCGTTCAGGCAAACGCAGGGCGTGTTCAGGCAAACGCAGGGCGTGTTCAGGCAAACGCAGGGCGTGTTCAGGCAAACGCAGGGCGTGTTCAGGCAAACGCAGGGCGTG
>JAISLJ010000205.1 GCA_031290955.1 Zoogloeaceae bacterium
CCGCGCGCGATATTGCTCCTGCAACGCCAGCACTTCGTCCGCCGACGCCCCGCGCGCCGAACGATGCTCCAGTCGCCTGTCCAGCAGACCCGCCTCGCCATCGGCTTCGTAACGCGCCAAATAACGCCGGAAACTGCGCGCGCACATCCCCAGCAGTTCCGCCGCTTCCTCCTGGCTCAAACGACAGGACGCCAGGCGGCCCGCAGCGCCGGGAATGAAAGCCCGGGAATTGGGGGAATTTCCCCCAACTCCCGCTGTTTTGGACGCACTTCTCCCGTCAAGGGCCGTCCCCATTTGACGAGATTGACCAGCGCCAGCATGACGAATGCGCGATTGGCGTTCTTGGCGAGGCACGGCATTTCCGCAACTTTTAATTGCACCGCGCAAATCAATCGGCGCAAATTGACGGGTTCGTGTGGCGGCTCACAACGGCAGAATCACCGCCGTCCGCAGGGCCATTGCCGTCCGCCAAGACTCTGCCAGGACATGGTTCCAGTAAAGGCGTTTTCTGTGTATCCTTGGGGGAAGACGGCCTCTTGGTGGGGGCACGGTGATTTGCTTGAGGTACATGAACATGTCCGAACTCCTGAAAAGTATCGACGAACGCACCAAACTTGCGGGAACCAACAAGCTCGAAATCCTCCTGTTCTCTTTGGGGAAGAACAGGCAGACCGGGCGGCGTGAGACTTTTGGCATCAATGTGTTCAAGGTGCGCGAAGTGATGCAGACGCCACCCATCACCACCGCGCCGGAAATGCCGCCCGCCGTGCAGGGCATGGTGAGTCTGCGCGGCGTGCTGGTGCCAGTGGTGGATCTGGCGAAATACGCGGCCATTGATTCGGACGAACCCAGGAACATCATGATCGTCACCGAATACAATGGACATACCCAGGGCTTCCTGGTCGAGACGGTGGATACCATCCTGCGTCTGGACTGGAGCATGATGCGGGTGCCGCCGGAAATGCTCACGGCCCAGATGGGCGGCCTCGTCACCGCCGTGACGGAACTCGATGACGGGCGGCTCATCATGATGATGGATGTCGAGAAGGTGCTTGCCGAGACCGGCGACACGGGTGAGGCAGACCTGCGCTTCAAGAGCGTTGTGCCGCTGGAAGACCCGAAGGACATTACCGTCTTCTTCTGTGACGATTCCATCGTCGCCCGGCGGCAGATCATCCAGACGCTGGAGGTCATGGGCGTAAAGTATGTCGCGGCCAACAATGGCCGACAGATGTGGGAAGAACTGGAAAAAATGGCCGACTACGCGCGCTCCTCCGGCAAATCGCCCGAAGAACTCATCAGCCTCGTGCTCACCGACATCGAAATGCCGGAAATGGATGGCTACATCCTCACCAAGAAGATCAAGAACGATGTCCGCTTTGCTTCCATTCCCGTCATCATGCACTCTTCGCTCTCGGGGATGTCCAACCAGAAGCTGGGCATGTCGGTTGGCGTGGATGAATACGTGCCCAAGTTCGAGCCGCAACGGCTCTCGGAAACCCTGGTGCGGCGTCTGGCAAGGCCGACGCGCGCGCCAGCGGTGGCTTGAGGAAGGAGACGGGACATGGCAACGGCAAGCAAAACCCTGTTGGAAGGCGTGGATGCCCGCACGCATCTTGCAGGCTCCAACCAGATGGAAATCCTGCTTTTCTCCCTGGGGACACGGGAAACCTTCGGTATCAACGTTTTCAAGGTGCGGGAAGTGGGGCGCGCGCCGCGCATCACCAAGACGCCCAACATGCCCCACGGCGTGGAAGGGCTGATTTCCCTGCGCGGCAACGTGATCCCGGTGCTCTCGCTGGCTTCCTTCCTCGATCTCGAAAACAAGCCCGCGACGATGGGCGAGACCATGATGGTCGCCGAATATTCCAAGCGCACGCTGGGCTTCCTCGTCCATGACGTGGATCGCATCATCCGCATGGATTGGGAGCGGGTGAAGGCGCCGGAAGGTCTCATCAGTTCCAACCAGGGGCTGATTACCTCTGTGATCGAACTCGACAATGGCCGCCTGGTTTCCATTCTCGATGTCGAGCAAATCCTGTCCAATGCCTTCGGCGAGGCCGTGATCGTCGATATCCCGCCTGTGCGCGTGGAGGGCACGAGCAGCGTCTTCTTCGCCGATGATTCCATCGTGGCGCGCAAGAAAATCATTGAGGTGTTGGACAAGCTGGGTGTAAAACACAAGCACGCCACCAACGGCGCGGAAGCCTGGACGCGCTTGCAGGCAATCGCCGCCCATTGCCATCAGACGGGAAGACCCTTGCGCGAGGAAGTCAATCTGATCCTGGTCGATGCCGAAATGCCGGAAATGGATGGATATGTGCTGACCAAGAACATCAAGGCCGATGCCCGTTTCGAGGGCGTTCCGGTTGTAATGCACTCCTCTCTTTCTTCGCAGGCCAACCGCGCCATGGGCAAATCCGTCGGGGTAGACGCCTATGTCGCCAAGTTCGACGCGGAAGCCCTGGCCGATACCCTGCGTCCTTTGATCGAGCGATAAACATCATGCCCATTGATCCCGCAAAACTGAAATTCCTGGTTGTGGATGATTTCTCCACCATGCGCCGCATCGTGCGCAATCTCCTGAAAGACCTGGGATACACCAACGTGGAGGAAGCAGAGGACGGCGCCATCGCGCTCCAGAAGCTGAATGGCGGCGGCATTGATTTCGTGGTGACGGACTGGAACATGCCCAACATGGACGGCCTCACCCTGTTGCAATCCGTGCGCTCTTCGCCTGCCCTGAAGGATTTGCCGGTGCTGATGATTACGGCGGAAGCCAAGAAGGAAAACATCATCGCCGCCGCCCAGGCCGGCGCGAGCGGTTATATCGTGAAGCCCTTCAACGCGGCGACCTTGGCCGAGAAGTTGAACAAGATCTTTGAAAAGATGGGCTGACCCTGAACCTCCAAGGACAAGAATATGACCGCCGACAACGATTCCCCGGATCTCGAAGCCCTCTTTGATTCCGTTGCCGCAAGCGCCCGACAGCAGCAATTCCGGCCTGCGCCGCAGCCCGCGCAGGCGTCGCCGTCGGATTCCGGCGGCGGCAGTGGCGACAGCGAGGATTTGCAGGCGCTGTTCGAGCAGGTCGCCGCAGCACGGACGGCAAGCGGGGCAACGGCAACCGGGGCGGCGGGCGGCGGGCAGGCGGCTTCCCCGGAGGATGGGGATTGGTCGACGCAAGAGTCAACGCAGGAGCGCGTTTTCCAGAAGATCGGGCAAATGGCGCGGCAACTGCACACCACCTTGCACGAACTGGGCTACGACAAACTCCTGGAGCAGACCGTGACCACGACCATCCCGGATGCCAAGGATCGTCTGGCCTATGTCGCCACGCTTACCGAGCAGGCCGCCAGCCGGGTCCTGAACGCCACGGACATCGCCCGGCCCATCGTGGAGGAGATGGAGCGCAACGCGAAAAACCTGGGGGCACGCTGGGAGCGGGTGTTCGCCAACCAGATGGGCGTGGCGGAATTCCGGCAGCTTGCTGAGGAAACCCGCGCCTGCCTGGTGACGGATTTGCCCCGGACAACCGAAAAGCTCAACGCGCAACTGACGGAAATCATGATGGCGCAGGATTTCCAGGATTTGACCGGGCAGGTCATCAAGAAGATCGTCAGCCTCGCGCAGGATCTCGAGGATGGCCTTGTGAAGGCCCTGATCGATGTGGTGCCGGTGAGCAAACGTTCGGAGGAGGTTGCCTCCCTCATGAATGGGCCTGTCATCAACGCCGAAGGCCGCGCCGATGTGGTCGTCAACCAGCAACAGGTGGATGACCTGCTGGAGAGCCTCGGATTTTAGGAGAATGCCATGAGTGACTTTGCCGGAATGGAAGACCTGTTGCAGGATTTCCTGCAAGAAGCAAGCGATCTGCTTTCCGATGTCGACAACAAGCTGGTCGATCTCGAAAAGACGCCCGATGATCGCGGCCTCCTGAACGATATCTTCCGGGGCTTCCACACCATCAAGGGCGGCGCGGGCTTCCTGAACGCGAGCGAACTGGTCACGCTCTGCCATCGCACGGAAAACCTCTTCGACAAGCTGCGCAACGGCGAACTGCACCTGACGCCCGAGCTGATGGATCTCATCATGACCGCAACGCGCGGCGTGCGTGACATGTTTGGCGACCTTGCCTCGGGCACATTGCCGAAGGCTGCCCTGCCCGAACTCATCCGCGCCCTGGAAGCGGCGGCGCGTGGCGAGGGCATCTCGAACACGGCGGCTCCGGCGGCTCCGGCAGCCCCGGAGGCCAAGGCGAACGAGCCGGACTGGACGGTGCTGCATGCCGCAGTGACGGGGCAGCCTGCGGCGGCGCAGGGTGGTGAAGTCGTCGCCCACGATGCCGGGGAGGCGGCCACGGTCGTGTCCCCGGCAGCGCCTGCCCACGCTGCCGCGCATCCGCAAGCCCCGGCTCCCGCCGCGCCACGCGGGGCGCGGCGCATGGAGGAAAAGGCCCGCGAGACCACAATCCGGGTGGATACCTCGCGGCTTGACCAGGTGCTGAATCTCTCCGGTGAAATCGGCCTCACCAAGAACCGGCTCACGAGCCTGCGGGCCGACATCCTCGCGGGCAGGAACGATTCCGACACGCTGCATGCCTTGGACCAGGCCGTCAGCCAACTGGATTTGCTGGTCTCCGACCTGCAAAACTCGGTCATGAAGACCCGCATGCAGCCCATTGGTCGGCTATTCCAGAAATATCCCCGCATCGCCCGCGATCTTGCGCGGCAACTGGGGAAGGATGTGGAACTGGTGCTGGCGGGCGAGGAGACGGAAGTCGACAAGACCATGATCGAGGATTTGTCCGATCCCCTGATCCACCTGATCCGCAACGCGGTCGACCACGGCGTGGAAGACCCGGCCGAGCGCGCCGCAGCGGGAAAGCCCGCCAAGAGCTTGGTGCGCCTCGAAGCACGGCAGGAGGGCGACCACATCGTGCTGATCGTGGCGGACGACGGGCGTGGCATGGTGGCCGACCGCATTCGTGCCAAGGCCGTGGAAAAGGGCCTCATCACCGAGGAAGAAGCCAATACTCTGGATGACCGCCAGAGCTTCAACCTCATCTTGCTCCCCGGCTTTTCCACCAAGACGGAAATCTCCGATGTCTCCGGGCGCGGCGTCGGCATGGATGTGGTGAAGACCAACATCCAGAAGCTGAACGGCTCCATCGAGATTCGCTCGGAACCGGGCAAGGGTTCGGTGTTCCTGATTTCGCTGCCGCTCACGCTCGCCATCCTGCCGGTGCTGCTTGTGCTTCTGGAAGACCAGCCCTTTGCCTTGCCGCTCTCGCTGGTGCGGGAAATCCTGCCCATCGACCGGGAAAGCGTACAGGAAGTGGGCGGCAAATCCACGCTTGTCGTGCGCGGGGAAATCCTGCCGATCATCTCGCTGGCAAGCCTTTTGGGCTGGCCGCGCAACCGTTATCCCGAATACGGCGTTCTCATGCAGACGGCCGAGCGCAGTTTCATCCTGGGCGTAGACAGCTTCGCCGGGCGCGACGATGCCGTAATCAAATCACTGGAAGATTTCCGCCCGCGCGGCGTGGCCGGAGTGACGACGCTCTCCAATGGCCAGATCGTGCTCATCCTCGACATGAAAGAACTCCTCTCCGACGGTGCCCACGCCGACAGCACCCGCCTGCTCTCCGATTTTTCGGTCCACTAGATTTTCCGCCAATTCCCTTTCGTCCTTCGGGGCAAGGGGATTGGCAGGGGGACGTCTCCTGCGTACCCACGGTAGCCCGTGACCTTCCCCGCTTGGCAGGAACCTTTCCTCTGTTTCGATTGCGACATGATGATCACAAATATGCTTCGTACTTGTTCAGTGTTTCCTTAAACAGGCAGCCCAAAAACCCTGAAATCCACTCATTTGCCACGGAACTTTCATATGGCATTCAAGAAATTCTTTATAAAACAAAGTGTTGCGTTCGGCATTATGTCGTATAATATGAATTTGTAGAGTTTTTGGGTAACCTGTTAATGTTCATTGGATCTGTTGTTTGTCAGTGTGCCTTACTTGCACGGAGTTTTCCATACCTCCCCGGGCGCGACGCAAATCAGGCTGAGCAGGGCGCGCGCCCGGCTCATGCCGACGTAGTGGAAAGGGCGCAGTTCCTCATCCGTGCCGGGGGACGGCAGGTCGACGAGAATGACGGCCTCGCTTTCCAGACCCTTGTAATGGCCAACCTGCGCGAATCCCGCCGCGCGCCGGGAGGGCGCGTGAACTGCCGATTCATCTAGGGGCGTCAGGATTTTGCGGACATCTTCCGGCAGCGCATGGGCGCATGAACGCTCGAATGAACAGGGCGAGAGCACCATGATTTCACTCGGCAAAAAGCCTTCGTCTTCGACGAGCGT
>JAISLJ010000206.1 GCA_031290955.1 Zoogloeaceae bacterium
GCGGGGGAATCTTGGAGTGCGGATATCGCAATCCGATCAAGAATTGCACCTTTTCCATCTTGTCCGACTTACCGAACCAGACGTGGCTCCAGGTTGCAAGGAGAATCTTGGGCGCCTTCTCCCCTTCGGGGCGAGGGAATCATCTTCTGGTCCCTGATTCCTGATTCCCGACCTGACATACAATACAGCCCCTTTTTCGATTTCCGGGTGTGTCATGTCCAATGTGTTGGCCGATCTCAATGCGCCGCAGCGGCAGGCGGTGACTTTGCCGCCTGTGCATGGGTTGATCCTGGCCGGAGCGGGGAGCGGGAAGACGCGGGTGTTGACGACCCGCATCGCCTGGCTCGTCACTACCGGCGCGGTCAGTCCGCACGGCATCCTGGCCGTGACCTTCACCAACAAGGCGGCGCGGGAAATGCAGGCGCGGCTTGGTCTCCTGTTGCCGCATCCGCCGCGCGGACTGTGGATCGGCACCTTTCACGGCCTGTGCAACCGCATGCTGCGCGCGCACTTCCAGGAAGCAGGCTTGCCGCGCACCTTCCAGATCCTCGATTCCGCCGACCAGCAGGCGATGATCCGCCGACTCCTCAAGACCCTGAACGTGGATGACGAAAAATATCCGCCCAAGGAACTCATGTATTTTATTAACGCCCACAAGGAACAGGGCGTGCGGGCGGCGCGGGCGGAAGCCTTTGACCCTTACACGCGCCGGAAAATCGAACTCTATGCCGAGTATGAGACCCTTTGCCAGCGGGAAGGCGCGGTTGATTTCGCCGAACTGCTCCTGCGCGCCCACGAGCTTTTGCAGCACAACGAACCTTTGCGGCAACATTACCAGGAACGCTTCCGGCATCTCCTGATCGACGAATTCCAGGATACCAACCGCCTCCAGTATGAATGGATCAAACTCCTCGCAAGAAATGGCGAAGAGGGCGGCGCGGCCATCTTCGCCGTCGGGGATGACGACCAGAGCATCTATGCCTTCCGGGGCGCGGAAGTCGGCAACATGCGCGACTTCGAGCGGGAATTCGCCAGCGGCAACGTGATCCGCCTCGAACAAAACTACCGCTCGGAAGGCAACATCCTCGCTGCGGCCAATGCCCTCATCCGCCACAATCGGGAACGGCTCGGCAAGAACTTGTGGACGGAAGCGGCAGAAGGCGAGCCGATCCGCGTCTACGAGGGCTATGCCGACCTGGACGAAGCGCGTTTCGTGGTCGACGAGGTTCGCGCCCGCATGGACGAAGGCACGGCTGCCGACCAGATTGCCGTGCTCTATCGCTCCAATGCCCAGTCGCGCGCGCTGGAGCACGAACTCTTTTCCCGCGGTGTGCCCTACCGCGTCTATGGCGGCCTGCGCTTCTTCGAGCGTCAGGAGATCAAGCACGCGCTTGCCTACCTGCGCCTCCTCATCAATCCGGACGACGATTCCGCCTTTCTGCGCGTGGTCAATTTCCCGGCGCGCGGCATCGGCACGCGCACACTGGAACATCTGGAAGAAGCGGCGCGCCAGATGGGCGCAAGCCTCCACACCGCCGCCACGCGCATCGGCGGCAAGCCTGGCCTGACCCTGAGCCGCTTCCTTTCCCTCATGGAAACCATGCGCCAGGAAACGGCAAGCCTGTCGCTGCCGGAAACCGTCGCTGGCGTTCTCCAGACAAGCGGCCTGCTGGCGCATTACCAGAACGAAAGGGAAGGGCAGGAGCGCCGGGAAAATCTGGACGAACTCATCAACGCCAGCACCCTCTTCCAGCAGGAGGAGGAAGAAGCGGAGGCGCTGGCCGCTTTCCTTGCCCACGCCTCGCTGGAAGCGGGCGAGCATCAGGCGCAGACGGGCGAGGCGGCGGTGCAGTTGATGACCGTCCATGCCGCCAAGGGGCTGGAATTCGACACGGTGTTCATCACCGGGCTGGAACAAGGGCTGTTCCCGCACGAGAACGCGGCGGACAAGGCGGGGCAGGAAGAAGAACGCCGCCTGCTGTATGTGGCGATCACCCGCGCCCGCAAGCGCCTGTATCTTTCCCACGCCCAGAGCCGCCTCCTGCACGGGCAGACCCGCTATTGCATCCCCTCTTCCTTCCTGCGGGAACTGCCGCCCGAACTCCTGAAACCGCTCTCCCGTCCCGGCGCGTATTTTCCCGCACAGCATTCCCATGCCGAAGCGCGATCCGCAACCGTCTTCCCGGCGCCGGAGCCGGAAGCGGAACTCCCCGGCGGTCTGCGGATCGGCATGAACGTGCGCCATCCCCGCTTCGGATTGGGCGTGATCGTCGAAGCCGAAACCGGCAAGGAGACTCGTGTGCAAGTCAATTTCGGCAGTGCCGGAATGAAATGGCTGGCCCTCGAATACGCCCGTCTGGAACCCGCCTGAGTGTCCTGGCGGACGGCAATTTTTTGTACGCAACGAAACAGGAGGAAGCCAGATGGCTTATGTACTTGAAAAGATTGCTCCGGAGGACCTGCAGAAAATCATCAGTGATGCAGATGCTGAAAAACAAAGCAGACTCCGCTATGCACAGAAAGAGGATCAAAAAGCTCTCACCAGCTATCGCTATCTTCCCACACATTGGGCCATCGACAGGGAGCGCAATTGTTATGTGCTCATGGCACCAAAGTCTATGGTGAGGTATTCCGGAGGGCAGCCTTATTATCTGTTCTCGCATGGTCACATGTATAAATTTCGGAGAGCTGGAATATGTGGATTCCAGTTTCATTTTGACGGAAGAATAACGCCGCCAGCAGAAGAGTTATTACGTGCGCAGCAGGAGTTTGAACTGGCGCTACGCTGCCACGGCACACACGGAGATGACGGCTTGTCATGTCACGAAAACGTCGCCAACATTACTTTTCTTCCACCGCTTGATTCAGGAGAATAATTCATGTCTATCACATGCGAAGAAGCCAAGAAGATTCTTCTCTCCAAAGTTTTACCCTGGTCATCGGGCGGACGATGACACCGGCTGCCCTGGCGGACTATTCCGGCAGTCTGGTTGCCACGCTTCAGGAATCCATCCTCGCGGGCCAGCAGTGGCACACGAACCTGACGGCGCAACAGGTGCGCGAGGTATGGGAAAAATCGGGCGCGACCGATCCGAATCAATATCCGGGTTATCTGCCCCCTGGTGAAATCCGCGATGCAATTGTCGAGGAGAAAAAACGGCGCACGGCCTGGAACAACATCCGCCGGGCGTTGCTGGCGGGCCGGGCATGGGATTATTACCTTGGCTACTATGACAAGGTTTATGCGAAAAGTATCTGGGGCGAGGATGCCGCGTATTACACGCTCGCCAATTTCCCGGAAGACCTGAATCTGGATTTCCTCACGTATGGCATTGGCGATCCGGAGGCGGCATCGAGGAGGTCGTGCGTCAGACGCTGGCCGTGGTCGTGCGCCAGGTGCAGGCGACCGTGGAAGCCATCCAGAACGATCCCGACATGCCGGCGACCGCGTGCAGAACCTCGCCAGCCTCGCCGACGCCTACAACAAACTCATCGCCGCATCGCGCCGCGTCATGCCCGAAACCGACCGCCTCGCGGTCGCAATGGACGTGCTCCGCCGCTTCGCCGAGTACGTCTCCACCAAGAAACCCGCCTTGGCCGCCGAGTTCATCGACATGATCGAACCCTTCGGCGAGGCGCT
>JAISLJ010000207.1 GCA_031290955.1 Zoogloeaceae bacterium
ATCGCAGGTCGGTTGTTTTTCCACGAGTGTTTCCATGATGGAATCCCTTTGTTGAGCAAGTGTTCAACTATTCAACGAGTGCGCGATTCTGCCGCGCTTCTGGAAGGGGTGTCAACCCGGAAGCTCGTAACACCCCAAAGCTCGTAACACTTCGGCTACACGAGAAACGCCAACGGTTCTGGCGGAAGATGGGAGACAAAGGGAGGGCGCTTCCTTCCCCTTGTTTGGACGGGCGCTTTCATGTCAAGTTGCGCTCAATCGGCCGTCGATACGACATTTGAATGCAATTGCCTTGGTCATCGGTCTCCCATCAAGGCCCGCAAATCATGGTATGCTCGGCACCCTGAATTGTTTTGAACCGGCTTATCAACATACGGAACGTGATCGTTGGGCGTTCCCGTTAGTCCGTATCCATGCTATCCACATCATTTGCCGTGGAAACCCCTGTTCTGACGCTGGCCCGGGCGTTGATTGCCTGTCCCTCCGTCACGCCCGCTGATGGCGGCGCGTTGGCTTTGATCCGGGCGCGTCTTGCGCCGCTCGGCTTCACGCTGGCAGCCATTGACCGGGGCGAAACCAAGAACCTCTGGGCGCGGCGCGGCACGGCAAGGCCGCTGTTCTGCTTTGCGGGCCATGTTGATGTCGTTCCGCCCGGTTCGCTGGAAGCCTGGACTTCGCCGCCCTTCGCGCCCACGGTGCGTAACGGCTGTCTCTACGGGCGTGGCGCGGCGGACATGAAATCCTCCCTCGCCGCCATGCTCGTGGCCGTGGAAAATTTCCTCGCCGCTTTCCCCAATCCTCCCGGCTCCATTGCCTTCCTGCTGACTTCCGACGAAGAGGGCGAGGCGCTGGATGGCACGACCGCCGTGGTGGAAGCCCTGAAGGCGCGGGGCGAAACCCTGGATCACTGCCTCGTCGGCGAACCCACATCCGTCTCCCACGTGGGCGACATGGTGAAAAATGGCCGACGCGGCTCGCTCTCCGGCAAGCTCCGGGTCAAGGGCGTGCAATGCCACATTGCCTATCCCGAAAAGGGGAAGAATCCCATCCACGCCTTGGCCCCGGCCCTGGCCGAACTCGCCGCGACCCGCTGGGATGAAGGCAACGAATATTTTCCGCCGACCACCTGGCAAGTTTCCAATTTCCACGCGGGCACGGGCGCGAACAATGTTGTCCCGGCCTTCGCGGACATCCTTTTCAATTTCCGTTTTTCCACCGCCAGCACTCCGGAAGCCCTGCAACAACGATTCACCGCCATTCTGGATAAACACGCGCTGGAATACGATCTCGCATGGACGCTGGGCGCGCGGCCTTTCCTGACGCCGAAGGGAGAATTGGCCGAAGCGATCCGCAAGGCGATCCAGGAAGAAACTGGCCTTGATCCGGAATTTTCCACGACAGGCGGCACTTCCGATGGCCGTTTTATCGCCGAAATCTGCCCTCAGCTTCTGGAATTCGGCCCGGTCAACGCTACCAGCCACAAGATCGACGAACACATCGCCACAGACGCCCTGCCAAAGCTCGCGCGTATTTATGAGCGAGTGCTGGAGCGGGTGTTTAATTGTGCGCCGTGCCAAAGGAGATAAAGGAGATCATGGGATGGTCAAGGCAACGATACCGGAAACCGGCGAAAAGACGGAATACCACTGGCCCCGTCTGACGGATCATCCGGTACGCTGATGTCCTGGAGCAATATCCTCAGGGACCTGGTGCTCGCCGCCATATTTCCTGTTGTGTTTCTCACTGTACTCTCGGTGGGATACCTTCTGCTTGCCATTCATCTCATGAACGCCGCCAATGAAAAGGCAAGACTTGCGTGCGATGAGGCAATCATCGGTGAAGAGATGCGCGCTTTCCAGAAACGTATGGGGCAGGAAGGAATTTTCCGCGAGGAGAAAAACGAGTACATCTTCCTGTTTTATTCCCACATGACCTTCAGCGCCGCAAGCTGCCATCTTGGTGTGCAACAAAACCGGATCGTCTCCAAAAGGGTTGAGGAGGCAAAAGTTGAATGAGCCACGGCAAATAAAATGACTTCCTCTCCGATCTCCCGGCAGGCGTGAAAGGGACGCGCAATGTAACGGAAGCGAGGAAGGCAGATGCCATTCTCTGGCCCTCTGACGGCGAGGAAATTACGGCTGGATGCTTGCCAGGGCGCGTTTGAAGCGCGTCGCGTTTTCCACGTAGTGCCGGGAGGATTCTTCCAGGCGGACGACTTCCGCGTCGGTGAGGTCCCGGACGACCCGACCGGGGGAACCGACGATCAGCACACGCTCGGGGAAGGTCTTGCCCTCGGAAATCAGGCTGTGCGCGCCGACGATGCAATGACGGCCAATCACGGCGCGGTTCAGGATCACCGCGCCCATGCCGATGAGGCTGCCGTCGCCCACCGTGCAACTGTGCAGGATGACCTGATGGCCGATCGTCACCCGCTCACCGACCGTGAGCGGAAAACCGGCATCAGTGTGGAGGATGGAACCATCCTGGATGTTGCTTTCCCGACCAATGCGGATAGGATCATTGTCACCGCGCAGGACGGCGTGGAACCAGATGTTGGCGCGGTCGGCGAGATGCACATTGCCGATGATGGCGGCGTCCGGGGCAATCCAGACATCTTCGCCCACTTGCGGGCGGATGGAATCAAGGCGGTAAAGGGACATGGTGTTCTCCTGTTTTGTGTGTCGTCCTGTCGAAGGGCAATTGTCTTGCAGGGAGCCTGTAGAGGGCAAGCCTCGAGATGCGACAATCCCGTTAAAGGACGTTCAAAGGCGGTATCGAAGGGAAAAAGGGGACTGGCGCCGTCCGCGTCCTGATAGAGTGCCCGCGCGGCGGCGGCATAGAGGGGAAAGAAGGCGGTCGCGCCATCCAGTTTTGGATAATTGCCCCGGAAGGCAAGGGCGGGCGCCGCGCGCAGGGGCGTCAACCGGCTTTCTTCCGCGAACGGCAGGTATTCGCTGTAGCTAACCTCATACTGTCGGAAACTGGG
>JAISLJ010000208.1 GCA_031290955.1 Zoogloeaceae bacterium
GACGCTCCTGGCTCTCTCACGGAATCATCTCTGTTCCAAGGGCGCAACGAACTATCCAGCCGGGCCGGTCAAACGGGTGGAATCTATCCGCTTCGGCCTGCAAGGGGAAGATACAAGGGCGCACACCCTCCGGCGCGAAGCGCCGCAAATCAAGGTGGGGGGCGGCTGGAAGCCGCCCCCCACTTCGCGGAAAGGGAGGAAGAAATGAGCGTCGCTCCGCTCCGCAAGAAACGCCCTCACCTGCCACTACGGTTTTGTTGGTCTGGTCGGACAGTTCGTTGCACCCTTGGAAGAGAGTATTGAACGTCCAAGCGGGCGAGAGGAAGGCAAGCGGTCGAAGTGCGAGGCGTCCAAACCTTCGTCATTGCGAGGGCCGAAGGCCCGCGGCAATCCACACATCGGTTCTTGGCGCGAGGCGTTTCACAGGCCGGGCGGGGGTGTGGATTGCCGCGTCGCTTCGCTCCGCCTGTCGCGTCGGCAACGACTTGCAGTATTTTGAAGCGGGAAATATTTGTGCCGGAGACCTATACAGAAAAGTGCGCGCATTCGCCGAAAAAACCGAGGTCAAGGCGTCAAGGCGGGACAGGGCGTGCGTCTGGAACCGGAGAACCCTGGCAAGCCTGTTGCGTTATCCGTTCGCACCCAAAATATCTTGACGTTTGCGTGCATCAACATAGGCCAGGAATTTTCGCAAATCGTTCGAGCAAAGAAGGGGCGCGATTTTCCGTATCTCGGATTCCGGCCATGTCCACCAGGCGCTGGCGAGCAATGCGTCACGAATTTCCTGCTCGAACCGATACCGCACATGCCTTGCCGGATTGCCCGCCACAATCGAATACGGCGCGACATCCCGCGCTACAAGCGCTCGCGCCGCAACCACCGCGCCATCGCCAATGGTGACGCCGGATAGAATCGTGCATCCGGAAGCCAGCCACACATCATTGCCGATCACCACATTGCCCCGCGTTCCGCCGTATCCTGCAATTTCCCTGGCTTCCTCGATAAATGCCGGGAAAGGATACGACGACACCCAATCAATTCTGTGCCCTCCTCCCAGGAAAATGTGCACCTCATCGGCAATGGAACAATAATTTCCGATGACCAATGTAGCGCCTTCATGCCAGTCATGCACGATTGGCATTCCATAGCTTCCCGTGCCGATTTTGTACTCCGGATAGCGTTTGCGGAATTTCATCTGTGCGCGATAGAGGCGTGGTTCTTCGGGAATTCTCCGCCATTGTTTCAGGGCTTTTCGCAAGGCTTTTTCAAATGCGCGGAACTTTTTACGGAGCATGGGGACGCCCTCTCTTGCGCAGCATCAATTCGGCGGAAAACAAGAGTGCCATGGGAATCCAAAGCAGGAACCAGTGTTCCGTTGGCCGGGAAAGAAAACTTCCACCCTCCGTCATGCTGGCCGCGAGACCGAATACCAGCAGCGCCGAAGCCATCATCACCAAGGGTTCCTTGCGGTTACGCCAGGAAAATACCAGCGCGGAAATGTACAAGGAAAACCAGAGCGCCAGACCGATCATGCCAAGATTATGAAACACGCCCAAGGACAGGTTATGGGGATCGGAAAAGGTGGCGGCAGCCGGAACCCGAATCCGCATTGACGCATCATAACCATGCCCGAACCAGGGCGTATCGAGAATTTGCTGCCAGACTTCTTCCCAGATTTCAGGCCGCAGGGAAGTTCCCCTGGAAAACAAGCCCTCTGGATAAAAAATCAAAAACGCGCCCAGCGTCAGGATCATGAGCATCAGCAAAACCAGACTGCGCCGGTTCCAATGCGCGACCATCAGCCACACGGAACATGCGGCAAGCGCCAGGAGGGGCGTGCGCGAGCCGGTCGCAATAATCAACGCGCCAAAAACAAGCCCGGAAAACAGGGAAATCGGCGTGACTGGATTCTTGCGAAGAAACCAGTCCGCAAGCCAGAATGCCATAAAGTAACCGTATACATGCGAACTGAGGAGCGGGTTATGCAAAGCGCCGTACCCGGACAGACGATCCGGTATTCCATCGCACATGTAAAAAGCAAGCGATACCGCGCCAAGCAGACTTGCGATGATCGCGCTGGCCTTGAGACTGAACAGCAGGCGTTTGGGTGATTTCAACGCCAGCAGACCGCCGGAAAAAAACAGGAACAATACATAAAATGGTCTTTTGGCAAGCGAAAAGGCGGAATGATCGCTGTTTGACCAGGCAATCGACAGAATGGCATAGGCGCCGAACAGGATGAAAAAGATGAGCAGCGGCGAGGCAAGCAAGGTTTTCAAACGCGCCGGATACAAAAAAACCGCCAGCACGGCAGGCGTCAGCAACAATACATAATAAAGCTGATGGTAACGCGCGCGATCCCCGATCCAGAACATCCCCGTGGAGAGCGCAATCCAGCCCAGCGGCAAGAAATTCCCGACCAGCCAGTCCGCTGCCTTTTCCAGGGTTCCGGCAGGAACAACACCGACCCTTGCCACATCGCCAGCGCGGGCCATCGCCATCTTTTGTTCTTCAAAACCTTTCATCTGTCCCCCTGTGTGATTGGGCATGTCCGATCCGCCCAAAGTTTGCCGCGATCCGCCAAAAATTTTCCCATTCTAACAGAGCGCATTCCCCACGGCGCGGGATAAGAATTTCAATGGATAAGATTGGCTGCCCCCTGCAAAACCCGCAGGGCGCGGTTTCCGGTACACTCCTGCGCATGCGTTTGCTTTTTCCCGATCCTTCTTCCGCTTTTGGTCAGGCGCTTGCCCGGCTGGGGCTGGTGTTGCTTGCGCTCATCCTCCTGGGCGGCGGCGGCTTTGCGGGCTGGCAGTTGGGCGGCGCGCCGCTCTGGCAGGTCTGGCGGAGCCGCGGCTGGCAGCCGGTCATGGCGACGCTGGAAGATGTCACGCTCAGCCCGATGGGCGCGCAGGGCGTGCATCTCACCGTGCGCTATCGCTATGCGTTCGCAGGGCATTCCCACGTCGGCGAACGCTACGGGCCGCACTTGTGGATGGACAACGCCGAAGCCCTGAAAACCGCCTATGGCGACCTCCTGTTCCGGCAACGCGCGCGGGCCTGGGTCAATCCCGCGCAGACTGGGGAAGCCCTGCTCTCCCGCGAACTCCATTGGTCGGTACTCCTGATGGCCCTCCCGGCCTTGGCCGTGATGGCTGCGGGCGGTGTGCTCCTCTGGGCCTTCCTGGCCGGAAGTCTCGTCACGCTCGGCGCATATTTGCGGCAGCCGCGACGCGAGCCATGAGGCGGTTGGTGTAAGATAAGGTTTTCTGATAACGATATTTCATTTCATGGTTCCCCATCTCAAGACTGCCCTGAGCGGCCCATTGCTGGCGCTGGAGCGCCGTTTCCTGGAATTTTCCGCGCCCATCGAGCAATGGCTGCGCGGTCAGTGGCAGGAGCATTGCCCTCCTTTCTATGCTTCCTGCGACCTGCGCAATGCCGGATTCAAGCTTGCGCCGGTGGATACCAATCTCTTCCCCGGCGGCTTCAACAACCTGAATCCGGCCTTTCTGCCGCTCTGTGTGCATGCGGCGATGAGCGCCGTTGAGCGTTTTTGTCCTTCGGCCTGCAAGCTCCTCCTGATTCCCGAGAATCACACGCGCAACCTCTACTACCTGCAAAACGTGGCGCAGCTTGCCGCCATCCTCGCGCAGACGGGGCTGGAGGTGCGCATCGGCAGCCTGCTCCCTGATCTTGCCGTGCCCCGGAAAATCGAACTGCCGCTGGGCGGCTCCATCCTCCTGGAACCTCTGACGCGACATGGCGAACGGCTGGGGCTGGCCGATTTCAACCCTTGCGCCATCCTCCTGAACAACGATCTTTCCGGCGGACTGCCCGCGCTGCTTGCCGGAACATCCGACCAGGTGATCCTGCCGCCGCTCCACGCGGGCTGGTTCGTGCGTCGCAAGAGCCGTCACTTCGCCGCCTATGACCAGGTTTCCCGCGAGTTTGCCGACCTGCTCGACATCGATCCCTGGCTCATCGCGCCGGATTTCGTCGCCTGCGGGGCGCTGGATTTCCAGACGCGGCAGGGCGAGGCAGCCTTGGCGGAAGCGGTCTCCGGCGTGCTGGAGAAAACCAGGCGCAAGTACCGCGAATATGGCATCGACGAGACGCCCTATGCCGTCATCAAGGCCGACGCCGGCACCTACGGCATGGGCGTGATGACCGTGCGCGACGCGAGCGCGGTCTTGGGGCTTTCCCGCCGGGAGCGCAACAAGATGAGCGTCATCAAGGAAGGCCAGGCGGTCTCCGAAGTCATCGTCCAGGAAGGCGTGCCCACTTTCGAGACCGTGCGCGACGCGGTGGCCGAGCCGGTGGTCTATCTCTTCGACCGCTTCGTGGTCGGCGGCTTCTACCGGGTGCACACGACGCGCGGCAAGCACGAGAACCTGAATTCCCCCGGAATGAAGTTCGAGCCGCTCGCCTTCGAGACGGGCTGCAATCTTCCCGATTGCCGCGACAACCCGGACGCGCCGCCCAACCGCTTCTACGCCTATGGCGTAATCGCCCGTCTGGCAAGCCTCGCGGCGGCGCTGGAACTGGAAGCGACGGCCCCCGCCGGAGTGGAGGCGCAGGCCGCCGCGCCCTGTCTTGCCGAGGCGGCCTGAATGACCCGGCAGCTTGCCTTTGCCCCGGAAGCCGCAGACAAGGCGACCAACCGGCGCAAGTCGCAAGTCCGGGCCAGGGTAGAACATCCCGTTTCTCGTTCTCAAGCGGCTGTGGGGTTTGGCCGAGGTGCGCTACCGGGGGGCTCGCCAAGAACGCCAACCGCACCCTCGGGAGAAGTGCGTCCAAAATAGTGAAAATCCTCGTTTATGCCTTATGCGTATTATTTGCCTCGATTTTGTCCTGCTCGCCTCGATTTGCCTGCTTGTTCAGCGTTCCCTTTATTGTATGATCCCGTCTCCAGCTCCACCCTTTCCATGATGATATGACGAATTCGGTACCTCAAAAAAATCGTCGTCCGCAGGACATGATTTGTGTTCGGGATGTGCGTTACGATTATCCGGGTCATCGGGCGCTCGATGACGTGAGTTTTGGCTTGCCGCCTGCTTCCATCACGGCGCTGGTGGGGCCGAATGGCGCGGGGAAGACGACGCTTTTGCGCGCCATCGCGGCGCTGGAGGAGCCGATCCAGGGTTTCATCCTCGTCGATGGGCTGGATGTCTGGGAAGACCCGCGCGCGGCGCATCGCCGCATGGGCTATCTGCCGGATCACTTCGGGCTGTATCAGGATCTGAGCGCCCGACGCTGCCTTCTCTACGCGGCCTACGCGATGGGAATCAGCGAGCGGGCTGCCGACGCTCTGGTGGATTGGGCGGCAAGGCAGGTGAACCTGCTGCCGCAACTGGAAAAACCGGCCAAGGCGCTCTCGCGCGGGCAACGCCAGCGTCTGGCGCTGGCCCAGGCCATCGTGCATCAGCCTCGGGTGCTGTTGCTGGATGAACCGGCTTCCGGCCTTGACCCGGAAGCGCGCGCGGATCTTGCGCACCTCATGCGTTCGCTGGCGGCGCAGGGGATGACGATCCTCGTTTCCTCGCACATCCTCGCGGAACTGGAAAGCTATTGCACCGCCATGCTGGTGCTGGAGAAGGGCCGCCTCCTGCGTTACCAGTCCCTGGAGGCGCAGGCCGCGCCCGCCCGTGTGGAGCGTTTTCTGCGCCTGCGTCTGGATGCCACGCAGGATACGGCTTCGCTCATCGGCTGGCTGGCGCGGGCGGGGCTTGCCGTCCAGCAGGAGGCGGCGGACGTGCTCCACATCACCGGCGTGCCGGACGACACAGCCCAGCAGCAACTCCTGCGCAACCTCATTCTGGCGGGCTGGGCCGTGCTGGAATTTTCCGCGCATCATCCCGAAGCGCCCAGTCTGGAAGATGTCTATCGCTCAATCGTGCATGGCAAGGAAGAACGCGCATGAACACCGCAAACACCGAAAATCCAGCGTTTCCCGCAGGACAAGCGCCCTTCGCTGGCCTTGGCGGCAATCCGGAATTCCAGCGCAATCTCTGGCTGGAACTCTCCGCGCAACGCCTGATCCTGATGCCCGCGCTGATCGCTTTTATCCTGTTTGTCATCATTTCCTTCCAGGGTCTCCGCGTGACCGCAAACGTGGAGCGCATCGCGCAAAGCGTTGCCGAATTCTGTCTCACGGGCATCCTGGGGCTGTCCCTCTGGGGCATGAAGCTGGCCGCCGACACCCTGACGCAGGAGGCCCGCGAGGGCACCTGGGACAACCAGCGCATGTCCTGCCTCACGCCCTGGCAAATGATCTGGGGCAAGCTCCTGGGCGGCACGATCTACACCTGGTACGGGAACGTCATCCTGCTGGTGATCGGCACGTTGGCGGCGGCAATGGCGGGCATTCCCCTGCGTCAGATTGCCCTTCTTGTTGTTGGCCCTGTGGCCTTGGGCGTCCTGCTCCAATCGGCTTCCATGCTGAGTGTGCTCCTCGCCTGGCACCGCAAGGGCGGGGCGACCCGGGAGGCGACGCGCTTTGGCTTCGTGAGTTTCCTGTTCTACCTGTTCTTGTTCCAGGCCCTGTCCGTCGGCTTTTTCGCGGTCAGGGGAGCCAGGGGAGGGGAGGTCACCCTGCAATGGTGGGGCGGAACATGGCCGGTCATGGATTTCTTCGTCCTCAGCCTTGTCTGCCTCGCGCTCTGGAGCGTGCTGGGGCTGTGGCTCGCCATGCGCCGGGAACTGCTGGAAAAGAACAGCAACGGCCCGTGGTGGTGGCTGGTCTTCCTCGTGTTCTGGAGCGTTTGGGGGCTTGGCCTGGGGGGGCACTCCAGTGACACGTGGAGCATCTGTGCCATGTTCGTCTGGACTTCCGCCTACCTGCAACTCTTCCTCGCGCCCAAGGACCGGATGGCCTGGCGCAAGCTGCGCGCCGCCTTGGAGAGCCGGGATTCCCGGCGCATCCGGCATCTCTGGCCGCTCTGGACGATCAGCGTCGCCCTTGCCTTGCTGCTGAGCGTGGTGGCGATTGGCTTCGCGCTGCCGCGCAACAGCGCCCTTGATGTCGCCCTCTTTCTCGCCAGCGTGAGCTGTTTTGCCATCCGTGATTTCGCCTGGGTGTTCTGGCTGTTCCTCGCTCCGAACAACCGCCGTGCCGAAGGCGCCATGATCGTCTCGTTCGCCGTGGCCTACCTCGTGCTTCCCTTCACTGTCCCCGGTGTTTTCCTGCCGTACTGGTCGACTTACAGCGACAATCCGGTCATTCCCTACTTCTTCCTCCACGCCCTGCAAGCCGCCGTTGCGCTCATTCTTCTGTACCTGCGCTGGCGACAAGTCTCCGCCGAGCCGTCCTCGTCGTGACGAATGATGACATTGCCCTATTTGGCGTCCTGGCGGGCTTCCTGGGTTTCCTGGGGATGATGTTCCGGGGCGCCAAGCGGACCGTATCCCGGATGATTCGATTCAATTTTCTCGCTGGCCGCAAGTTTCCTGCCTCGGTTTTTCGTCCCCTGTCCTCCGAAAGCGCAAAAGCTGGCAATTTGTCGGGATTTGCGGCAAACTTGCGCCCTATTATGGTCAAGCGAAACTATTATGGTCAAGCGAAAAACCGCATCGAAACCCGGCGCGAAGGCGACCGGAATCGTCCAGCCCCGTCTCCTGGTGTTGAACGGGCCGAATCTCAACCTGTTGGGCAGCCGCGAGCCGGAGCACTACGGGACCACCACGCTGGAGGAGATCAACCTGGCGCTGGCGTTGCGCGCCGAAGCGGCGGATGTTGCCCTGGAATGCTTCCAGACCAATCACGAAGGCGCACTGATCGAGCGCATCCACGTGGCCCGGACGGAAGGCGTGCGCTACATCATCATCAATCCGGCGGCCTGGACGCATTCCAGCATTGCGTTGCGGGACGCGCTGGCGGCAGTCGGGATTCCCTTCGTCGAGGTGCATCTTTCCAATATCCATGCCCGCGAACCGTTCCGGCAGCAATCCTTCTTCTCGGATCACGCCATTGGCGTCATCACCGGACTGGGACACCAGGGATATTTCCTCGCGCTGGAATATCTCCTGAACCGGCTCGATACCGACACGCCGACGGATGAACCGGCTTGATGGCGGCAAAAAGGGGAAAATTGCCGCCCGCAGGATGATTGCCGTCCGCAGGACATTGCTGTCCGCAGGACTTTATCGACGTTTTTTTGGATTTTCGAGGTTTTTCATGGATTTGCGCAAACTCAAGAAGCTCATCGATCTCGTGCAGGAATCCGGGATTGCCGAACTGGAAGTCACGGAAGGGGAAGAGAGAGTGCGCATCGCCAAATTCTCGCCCGCCTCCGCGCAGCCGCCCTACCTGCCGCCTTCTGCCCTTCCCGCTGCCGGAAACCGGGCTGCCGATCTTTCCAACCTGGAAGATGAGGATGATTCCGGGGCGCTCCCGGAAGGGCATGTGGTGAAATCGCCGATGGTCGGCACCTTCTACCGCTCGCCGTCGCCGGGGGCCAATGCCTTCGTGGAAGTGGGACAGGGCGTCAAGCAGGGCGATACGCTGTGCATCATCGAGGCCATGAAGCTCCTGAACGAAATCGAATCCGAGGTGGCCGGGATCGTCAAGGAAATCCTGGTGGAAAACGGCCAGCCCGTGGAATATGGCGAACCGCTCTTCATCATCGGCTGACGGATGGCGAGCATGTTTGAAAAAATCCTGATCGCCAACCGCGGCGAAATCGCGCTCCGCATCCAGCGCGCCTGCCGGGAACTGGGCATCAAGACCGTCGTTGTCTACTCGGAAGCCGACCGGGAAACCAAGTACGTGAAGCTTGCCGACGAGTCGGTCTGCATCGGCCCGGCGGCCTCGAATCTGAGCTACCTCAACATGCCCGCCATCATTTCCGCAGCGGAGGTCACGGATGCCCAGGCCATTCATCCGGGCTACGGCTTTCTCTCCGAGAACGCCGATTTCGCCGAGCGGGTGGAGTCTTCCGGCTTCGTGTTCATCGGCCCCCGCGCCGAGACCATCCGCCTCATGGGCGACAAGGTTTCCGCCAAGGACGCCATGCGGGCTGCGGGCGTGCCCTGCGTGCCCGGCTCCGAGGGGGCCCTGCCCGACGAGCCAAGGGAAATCTCCGGCATCGCCCGCCAGATTGGTTATCCTGTAATCATCAAGGCGGCGGGCGGCGGCGGCGGGCGCGGCATGCGCGTGGTGCATACCGAGGCCGCGCTCCTGAACGCCGTGGCCATGACCCGTTCCGAGGCGCAGACGGCCTTCGGCAATCCGACCGTCTATATGGAGAAGTATCTGGAAAACCCGCGCCATGTGGAAATCCAGGTGCTGGCCGACCAGTATGGCAACGCGGTCTATCTGGGCGAACGCGATTGTTCCATGCAGCGCCGCCATCAAAAGGTGATCGAGGAAGCGCCCGCGCCGCTGATTCCCGCGCGGCTCACGGCCCGCATCGGCGAACGTTGCGCCGACGCCTGCCGCAGGATCGGCTACCGGGGCGCGGGCACCTTCGAGTTCCTCTACGAAAACGGCGAATTCCATTTCATCGAGATGAATACCCGCGTGCAGGTGGAGCATCCGGTCACGGAGGCAATTACCGGCATTGATATCGTCCAGGAGCAGATTCGCGTCGCTTCCGGCGAAAAACTGCGCTTCCGGCAACGGGATATCCACCTGCACGGTCACGCCATCGAATGCCGCATCAACGCCGAAGATCCCTACACGTTCACGCCCTTTCCCGGCAAGATCACGCTGTATCATCCGCCCGGCGGGCCGGGCATCCGGGTGGATACCCACATCTACCAAGGCTACACGATCCCGCCCCATTATGATTCCATGATCGGCAAGGTCATTGCCTATGGCGATACGCGGGAACAGGCCATCCGCCGGATGCGCATTGCCCTTTCGGAAATGGGCGTGGAGGGCATCAAGACCAATATTCCCCTGCATCAGGAACTGATGCAGGATGCGCGCTTCATCAAGGGCGGCACCAGCATCCATTATCTGGAACAACGGCTGGCCGACAAGGGCGAGGTCAAGAAATAGGCATGGCCTGGGTGAATCTTTCCCTCCTCACCGATGCCGCGCAGGCGGAGCCGCTGGGCGATGCCCTGCTGGCGGGCGGCGCGCTCTCCGTGAGCATTGAGGACGCGGACGCGGGTACACCCGCAGAGACGCCCTGCTTCGGCGAGCCGGGCATGGAATCCGCCGAGCCTTCCGTCTGGGCGCGTTCCCGCGTCATCGCCCTGTTCGAGGAGAACGCCCCGGTCACGCGCATCCTGGCGGAAGCCGGAAAGATGCTGACGCCGCCCCGGATGCTGGAATTCGAACTGGCGCGGCTGGAAGAGGAAGACTGGGTGCGGCAGACCCAGCGGCAATTCGCGCCCATCCAGATTTCCCCGCGCCTGTGGATCGTGCCCTCCTGGCATGAAAGCCCCGACCCGGCGGCCATCAACCTGCTGCTTGACCCAGGCATGGCCTTTGGCACGGGTTCGCATCCCACGACCCGCTTGTGCCTGGAATGGCTGGAGCATACGCTTGTTCCGGGGCAAAGCCTGCTCGATTACGGCACGGGTTCCGGCATTCTCGCCATCGCGGCGGCCCGGCTGGGCGCGGGCGAAGTCGCGGGTGTGGATATCGATCCCCTGGCGCTGCGCGCCGCACGCGCCAACGCGGAGAAGAACGGCGTCCGGATCCGCTTCGAGGATTCCGCTACTGCGCTCGTCGGCGAATATGACCTGGTGGTCGCCAACATCCTCGCCAATCCCCTGCGCGTACTGGCGGCGGGTTTGTGCGCGCATGTGCGGCCCGGCGGCAAGCTGGCCTTGTCGGGCATCCTGGAAGCGCAGGCGGCGGAACTCATCGCGGCCTACGCGCCCTGGATTCCCCTTGCCGTACGCGACTGCCGCGAAGCCTGGGTCTGCCTTTCCGGTACGCGACCATATCCACCATGTCCATCTTCCTGACCCGCTGCCCGGTTTGCCTGACGACCTTCCGCATGACGCCGGAACAGTTGGTGATGCGGGACGGCAATGTGCGCTGTGGTTCCTGCCATCATGTGTTCAACGCGATGGAACACCTGCTGGAGGAGGATGGTTCTCCCGCGGGCAGCCTGCCGCCCGTGCCGCAGCGCCCTGCCGCCACATCGTCGCGCGCGGGCAGGGATTCCGCGTCGGCGCGTGCCGCCGCGCCATCGCCGTCGGCAAGGTCCTTGCCGCCCACAGAAGCATCTCCGTCCGCAGCATCGCCGTCCGCAGTATTGCCGTCCGCAGTATTGCCGTCCGCAGGACCGATCCGGGATCTGCGCGAGCATCCGGGATATTCGCGCTGGTCGGCCGCGCCGCTTGAGACCATGATGCGCCTGCGCGAGCCGCGTCTTGTCTGGCCCTTCGCGCTGGCGGCGGCCATCTGCCTGGTGGCGCTGGCGACGCAGACCTACATGTTCCGGACGCCGCTCAGTCTCAAGAATCATGAATTCGCCATGTTCTTCCGCGATCTGGGCGCAAGCCTGCCGCCCTTGCGAGAAGCGGAGTGGATCACCATCGAGGATTCCGATCTCATCGCCATGACCACGCCCGGACGCCTGCACCTTTCCGCCCGGCTCCGGAACGGCGCGCCCTATACGCAGGTCTGGCCCTATCTGGAACTCACGCTCACCGATTCCTACAATGTGCCCGTGGCGCGCAAGGTACTTTCCCCGAATGAATATCTCCCGGAGGATGCGCCCGCCATCTTCGCTTCCGGCGACCAGAGCGTCAACCTCGTGCTGGATGTGGGCCGCCTGCCGGTGGCGGGCTACACTCTCTACCGTTTCTATCCCTAGGGTTTTTTCATGTCTGCCAATATCCTCGTCTGTGGTTCCGTCGCCTACGATACCGTCATGGTTTTTCCTGGCCGTTTCAAGGAGCACATCCTGCCGGAGCAGATTCACCTCCTGAACGTCTCCTTCCTGGCGCCCGAGATGCGCCGCGAGTTCGGCGGCTGTGCCGGCAACATCGCCCATACCCTGAAGCTCCTGGGTGCATCCCCCCTCATCATGGCCACGGTCGGCGAGGATGCCGGGCCGTATTTTGCGCGACTGGAGGAAAGGGGCATTTCTCGGACGCATATCCGCGAAATTCCCGGCAGCTACACCGCGCAGGCCTTCGTCACCACGGATCTGGACGATAACCAGATTACCGCCTTTCACCCTGGCGCGATGATGTTCTCCCACGAAAACCATGTGGATGACGTGCCGGAGGCGGCGCTGGCCATCGTCGCCCCGGATGGCCGCGACGGCATGCTGCAACATGTGCGCGACCTTGCCCGGCGCAGGGTTCCGTTCGTCTTCGATCCGGGGCAGGGGCTGCCCTTGTTCCGTGGCGAGGAGTTGCTGGAGTGCCTGGCGCTCGCCGACTATGCCGCTTTCAATGATTATGAAATCCGGCTCACCGCCGAACGCACCGGGCGCACGGTAGCGCAATTGGCCGGGGAAGTCGAGGCGCTCATCGTCACCAAGGGTGGCGAAGGTTCCGAAATCCATGTTGCGGGCGAGTGCCTGCAAATTCCCGCCGCGCCACCAGCGGCCATCGTCGATCCCACCGGCTGCGGCGACGCCTACCGCGCTGGCTTGCTCTACGGCATCCTGCACCGCTGGGATTGGCGAACGACCGGGCAGCTTGCCGCCCTGTTGGGGGCGCTGAAGATCGAGACTCAGGGGCCGCAAAACCATGTGTTCGATCCCGACAAACTCGCCGACCGCTACCGGCAAGCGTTCGGGGAAACCCTGCGGCAGCCCCCTGCGGGAGCGTGATGCGAAATGGACGGGAAACTCCGCTTCGCCAAGATGCACGGCCTGGGCAACGATTTCATGGTGATCGACGGTGTGCGCCAGCAAGTCGCGCTTGCGCCCGATGTGGTGCGTCGCTTGGCGGATCGGCATTTCGGCGTCGGCTTTGACCAGTTGCTGTTGGTCGAAGCGCCAGCGGCGGGGGACGACGTGGATTTTCGCTATCGCATCTTCAATGCCGATGGCGGCGAGGTCGAACAATGCGGCAACGGCGCGCGCTGCTTTGCACGTTTCGTCCATGAGACGGGACTGACGGAAAAGCGCGAGATTCGCGTGCGCACGGCCAGCGGCGTCATCGTCCCGCGCCTGGAGGAAGACGGACTGGTGACGGTCAACATGGGCCGCCCTCGCTTCGCGCCTGCGGAAATTCCCTTCATCGGGGGAGAGGAAGGGCGGCTCGTCGAGACGCTCGCGCTCGCGGCGGAAATGGTGCCGATCAGCGTGGTCAACATGGGCAATCCGCATGCCGTGCTGATGGTGACCGATGTGGATGCTGCGCCGGTTGCCCGGCTGGGGCCGGAGATCGAGGCGCATCCGCGCTTTCCCGAACGGGTGAATGTCGGCTTCATGCAGGTGACGGATCGTCGGGCGTTTCGCCTGCGCGTCTTCGAGCGCGGGGCCGGGGAAACGCTGGCCTGCGGCACGGGCGCGTGTGCCGCCGCCGTCGCCGGGATGCGTCGCGCCCTCCTCGATTCCCCGGTACGAGTGACGACACATGGCGGGGAACTCGTCATCGCCTGGGCCGGAGTCGAAGCCTCGGTCTTCATGACCGGTCCCGCCGTGACCGTTTTTACCGGAGTCCTGCGGACGGCGATTTTCTCCGACAAAGAGCACTTTGCCCCCGTGACAGGATGATATATGACCGGCCCCGCCGCGACCGTTTTTACCGGAGTCCTGCGGACGGCGATTTTCTCCGACAAAGAGCACTTCGCCCCTGTAACAGGATGCTATCCATGAGGGAGCACGCTTCCCTCTCCATGCAGATCCGCCTCCCGGACGGGGAGGTTCCAGATTGGAGTTTGTTTGCGATGAACATGACCGCAGAATCCGTGGCCCAATACCTGCGGGCCAATCCGCAATTCTTCGAACAATACGCCGAGATGTTCGCGGAAATCACCTTGCCGCATCCGCATGGCGGGCGCACCATTTCGCTCAGTGAGCGACAAATGGTGAGCCTGCGGGAAAAAAACCGGCATCTGGAAAGGCAGTTGGCGGAATTCCTGAATTTCGGCGAGGCGAACGATGCCATCGGCGAGAAGATGCACCGTTTTTCCGTGGCGCTCGTCGCCGCCGAAACGCCGCAGGCGGCGCTGCAACTCGTCAACCTGCACCTGAAGGAGGATTTCGCCGTGCCCGCGCTCACCCTGAAACTATGGGAGGCTTTGCCCGGCCTGCCGGAATTGCCGGGTTTCGTCGCCATCACGCCGGAACATCGCGCCTTCGTCGAAACCCTGGGCAAACCTTACTGCGGCACTGCCACGCCCGAGAGCGCGGCGGCCTGGTTCGGGGCCGAAGCTCCTCGCATCCGTTCGGAAGCCCTGGTTCCGCTTGGCAATGGCGGCGGCAGCATCGGCCTCATTGCCCTGGGGAGCGAAGATGCCCGGCGCTTCTATGCCGACATGGGAACGCTCTACCTGGCGCGTCTGGGCGAACTCGTCTCCACCGCCCTGCTCAGGACAACGCATAGCGCCCTCTGAAGAGGAATCGATGAACCAGAGACGACTCCACTTGTTCTGTCGTCCGACATCCCGCGGACCCGCGAGCGTATCCTGGAAACCGTCCTCGTGCACAAGCAAGCATGGCGGCGCCTTCCTCCACAAGATTCGCGCGGATTCCCGTTTTTCATCGAAGACCTCGACATGGGTTAGGTTCTACTTGCGGGATGCCTTTCTCATCGGATAGAATGCGCCCTTGTCTTTTGCATCAGGATGCATCCTGTTGTCCTTGGGTTTTTGCGGGGATTTTGTGTCCGTAGGCGCGGGGCTTGGTGTGAGAGATGGGAGTTCCGGGGCTACCGGCGAAGGTTCTGGAGGTACCGACGAAAGTTCCGGAGGTACCGACGGAAGTTCTGGCGGTACCGATGAAAGTTCCGGAGGTACCTCTGGAAGTTCCGTTGCTGGCGATGGGAAGTTGATCGTCAGCGGCAAGGGTTCCGTTGTCCGTCATGGTTTTTTTGTGCGGCGCGGGCATTTCAGAATCATGCACACTTGAAGGAGATGGACCATGCACACAGCAGATTACATCCCTCACCCGGATGGCGAGTTTTTCAATTGGGTGAACAATTTCTACGACTACACGCTGGCGCATTTTTCCGCGTGGCAGATTCCCTCGCCGAATGACAAGTTTCATACGGAACTTCTGGCGTTTGTCGCGGCTTATGAAAATGCCAAGGCCCCGAATCGCGGCAAGGCAGATGTGCTTCTGAAGAATGAAACACGCGCCGCGCTGGTGAAAGTCGTGCGCAAGTATTACAACGCCAGCCTGCATTTCAATGATCTGGTTACGGATGTCGACCGCGAAAAGATGGGCCTCACGATTCCCCATTCCGGACACACGCCCGCGCCCAAACCGAGCAGTTATCCCGAAGCGGACAAGGTGGATTTGAGCATCCTGCGCCAGGTGACCATTCATTTCCGCGACCAGAAAAGCCAGCACAAGGCCAAACCCAAGGGAGTGCATGGTTGCGAGATTCATTGGGCGCTGCTGGACGCGCCGCCGCCGCATGTGGAAACCCTGGTGAATGCCACCTTCGATACCCACAGTCCGGTTACACTTGTTTTCGACGAAAGCCAGCGCGGCCAGAAACTCTATTTCTGCCTGCGTTGGGTGAACACCGTCGGCGATAAAGGGCCTTTTGGCACGATCAGCAATACCATCGTGCCGTAAGGCAGCAAATCCTTCCGGCGGAAACTCTGCGCTCAAGGAGATGCCAATATGAAACCTGAGTCTATACAGCATAGAGAGATTTCTCGTGCGTTGCAGATGCAAAGCAGCAGGGAAGCCAAGCAGAGGCGATTCTTGGGGATTGCACTCACCCTTACTGGGCTGGGGCTTCTGGCGCTTGGTATCGTAAATTTGTCGGAGGGGGGATGGTCCAAACCTTCGGTTAAATGGCGTTGGATCGTTGATTTTCTGGTCATTCTGTTTGGCGACTATGGCTATATTGTCTTCTATTTCATGCTGGGCGGTTTTTCCCTGATCTGGGGCTTGGCGATTCTCGTCAAGTTTTACTTTTTTTCAAAGGAGTAGCAAATGTCAGACGACATCACTCTGGGGAACACAAGCGGGCGAGGGTAATGATATGCGGCGCTTTGCGCCGGAGGGTGGCGGTGGATTGCCGCGTCGCTACGCTCCTCGCAATGACGAGGGTTGGAACGCCTCGCGCCCCTTTTCCCGCAACAACGAACCAACCTCCCATAACAACACCCCAAACCCCCAACCTTTCGCCATTGCGACCACGCCCCACCCCGTCATTGCGAGGGCCGCAGGCCCGTGGCAATCCATCGGCGTTTATTCATGCGGTCGCGCTGCGGAAAGGACGTGTGGATTGCCGCATCGCTATGCTCCTCGCAATGACAAGATGGACGGTTGTGGCAATAGGACGACGCCCACAGGCGGGGCAAACGCCTGATGCGCCGTCCTTCCTTGTTGACCGCGCACAAACCAGACCGCGCGCGAAACGGCCTTCTGTGCTTTACCTCCCGGCACGTATTTCCTGGATGGCGGGTTGCAGCAGGCGGCGGTAGAACTCGTGGAAGTGCTGCATGCCGTCTTCCATTGGCGATTGGTATGGCCCCACTTCGTTCCTGCCTTCCGCCGCGAGCGCCATGCGGCCGCGATCCATGCGTTCGCCGATCTCGTCGTCCTCGATGGCCGTCTCCATGTAGGCCGCCTGTTCGGCCTCAATGAATTCGCGCTCGAAATGGATGATCTCTTCCGGATAATAGAATTCCACCACATTCATGGTCTCATGGATTCCCGTCGGCACAAGGGTCGAGACGACAAGCACGTGCGGATACCATTCCACCATGATGTTCGGGTAGTAGGTGAGCCACACCGCGCCTTGCGGCGGCGTTTCGCCCCGGTCGCCATAGTATTCGCGCACCACTTTTTGCCAGCGTCCATACGCCGCGGAGCCGGATTTCATCAGCGAGGTGATGCCCACCTTCTGCACGGAATACCATTCGGCAAACTGCCAGGAAAGATCGTCGCAGGTTACGAAATTGCCCAGGCCAGGGTGAAAGGGCACGACGTGGTAATCCTCCAGATAGACCTCGATGAAGGTCTTCCAGTTGTAGTGGCAGGCGTGCATTTCCACGCGGTCAAGCCGGTAGCCGGTGAAATCGAACGCCTGCGCCACCTGCATGCTCGCCAGATCGTCCCTGGCCGAGCGCGGCCCCCGGAAGAGGAGGCCGTTCCAGTTTTCGAGCTTCGTCCGGTCGAGATTGAGGCAGGGATTTCCCGGAAAATGCGGCGCGCCGATCAGCGCCCCTTCCTCGTCATAGGTCCAGCGGTGGATGGGGCAGACGATCGTCCCCTCCAACGTGCCCGCGCCCTGCAACATGATGGCCTGGCGATGGCGGCAGATGTTGGAGAGCAGCCAGTGTTCCCCGCCGTGGTTGACGAGGAGCCTGCCGTGATCCAGCCATTCCAGCGAACGGTAGTCGCGTGGATTGGGAGCCATGCGCTGGTGCCCGACATACCCAGGCCCGGCATCGAAGAGAAGTTTCTTCTCCAGTGCGTGGATCGTTTCGTCGAAATACCAGTCCACCGGCAGTTGGGAAACTGCGGGGGCCAGCCGGGACAAGGTTGCGATGTCGGTCATGCCACACCTCCAGCAGGGGAGTCTGAAAAGTGGGAAAGATAGCATGCGCGATTCCCGCAAACAGCAATTTTTGTCCTGCGGATGGCAATTTTTTGGGCACAAGCGCGTGTGCAAGACACACTTGCCCCCTTTTGCGGCTAAACTTGCAAACTTTTGCAGGCAGACTTGCCTCCCTCGCGGCGCAGTTTGCCCCCTTTTGCCCTTTTGCCCTTTTGCAACCGGACTTGCAAGATTCCTTGCGTATTTTCCAGATTGTTCCAGATAGAGCCATGAGCACCGAAGCCCTTGAAAACCTGTGCATTGCCGCGTTCGATCCCATGCCCACGCCACGCGAACTGCATGCAAGATTGCCGATCACCTCCCGCGCCGCCGAGACGGTGCGCGCCGCCCGCGCTAGCCTGAACGCCATCCTGGATCGCCGGGATCCGCGCCTGTTCGTGGTGGCCGGCCCCTGTTCCATCCATGATCCGGTCGCCGGACTCGACTATGCCCGACGCCTGAAGGCGCTGGCCGACGAACTGGCGGACACGCTGTTCATCATCATGCGCGTCTATTTCGAGAAGCCGCGCACCACCGTGGGCTGGAAGGGCTATATCAATGATCCGCACATGGACGATTCCTTCCGCGTGGATATCGGCATGGAACGGGCGCGGGATTTCCTCCTGAAGGTCAATGATCTCGGGCTTGCCACCGGCACCGAGGCGCTGGATCCCAACTCGCCGCAGTACCTGGGCGACCTGATCGCCTGGAACGCCATCGGCGCGCGCACCACGGAATCGCAAACCCACCGCGAAATGTCCTCCGGCCTCTCCACGCCGGTCGGCTTCAAGAACGGCACCAGCGGCGACCTCGCGGTGGCGGTGAACGCCATCCTGTCCGCTTCGCACCCGCATGCCTTCCTGGGCGTGGATGCCGATGGCCGCATCGCCATCGTGCGCACCACCGGCAATCCCTATGGGCACATGGTCCTGCGCGGCGGCGACGGTAAGCCCAACTACGATACGGTTTCCATCGCGCTCGCCGAGGAGTCGCTCCGGAAAGCGAAGCTGCCCGCCAATCTTGTGGTCGATTGCTCGCACGCCAACAGCCACAAGAAGCCGGAAATGCAGCCCCTGGTGCTCTCCGATGTGACAAGCCAGATCCTGGCGGGCAACAGATCCATCGTCGGCGTCATGATTGAATCCAATCTGGAAGCGGGCAACCAGTCGATTCCGGCGGATCTCGCGCAGCTCAAATACGGTCTTTCCGTCACCGACGCCTGCGTGGATTGGGCGACCACCGAAAAAATGCTGCGCGAGGCGGCAGCGCAATTGCGCGATGTACTGCCGAAGCGCAAGGCGTAGAAAAGGCGAAAAAACACATGGACTTGAAAAAAATCATCTTGCTGATTTGCGTCAGCATTGGCCTCTGGTTTGCCTGGGACGCCGCCAACAACAGGGCGCTGACGGAAGAACGCATCTTTGAACTGTACAGGGAAGCGGGGCGCGCCCTCATGAATAACGATGGCAAAGCCTATTGCGCCTTGTTCAGCGATGACTTGAGCGGTAATTCCGAGACCCGAATGCCGGGTATGCCCGTCGAGCGCAAGGCGATTGCCAAAAAGGACGCCTGCGCCGCCGTGGATGATCTCCATGCGCTGAAACGGAAGATGGAAGAGGGGGCAAAGGTGACGCTCTATTTCAATCATGAGTTCCATATGGATTCGGTCACGCTGGCGCCGGACAAGAAAAGCGCAACCGTCACATCCCGCGAGGAAATCCGGATCGGCACGGAGCGCGGCGCGATCCTGACCCTGCAATCGCGGTCGACCGACAAACTTCGGCAGCGTTCCGGCAAGATTCAGGTTTTCCAGAGCGACAGCAGCATGACGGCCTTTCCGGGAAATGGTTGATGAAGAGCTTTTGTTCCGGCTCCACAGCTGCGCGATGTGCGTCTGTCAACATGATGATGAACTACCGCAAAAACACCGGTTCCACAGCGCGGGCGTGGCTGGGCGCGTTGTGGCTGGGCGCGTTGTGGCTGGGGGCGCTGTGCCTGGGTTTGGCCTTGCCTGCGTGCGGCGAACCCGGCGCGCCCAGCGCGCCCGTCTGGACGCAGGATTACGAGGCGGGCTGGAACCTGCTTGCCGCCGGACAATACGACCCGACCATCGACACCTTTGCCCAGGTCTGGAAGGCGCTTGAAGCCCATCCCGAAGAAAAGGAAGCGCGCTCTGGAAGCGGCAGCGCGATGATTGGCCTGCCCCGCTTCCCCCCACCACGAAAAACGCCATGACCGACAAAATCCTGTTAACCCCCGAAGGGGCGCTGGCGACCGTCACGCTTTCCAACCCCGGCAAGCTGAACGCCATCGACTTTTCCATGTGGCAAGACCTGCGTCGGGTGATGGAAAACATCGCGCAGGATGACAACACGCGCTGCGTTGTGCTGCAAGGCG
>JAISLJ010000209.1 GCA_031290955.1 Zoogloeaceae bacterium
GCGCCACTAGGAAAAATGGGTATCCAAGGGCAAGCACCATTGACTAATTCATTGTTTTAAAAAGATATTTTTACAAAATCACCTGAATGTCAGGGCGGTTTTTAGAACTCGCAATGACGGGGGCGGGAGCCTTTCCCGACATGTCGGGAGCCTTTCCCAACATGTCGAGAACCTTCCCCGACGTGTCGGGAACCCCACTCTCTGTCCCCTGCCTTCTGTTCCCGGATCGCCGAAGGCGAGCGACACGCGCACCGCCGCGCCTTCATTGACCCACGGCTCACACCGGAATTTTTATCGGTACCACTGGAACTTCCGTTGCCAGCAATGAAATTTTCCGTTTCCCGCACCATTTTCTTTTGGCCGCTGTGCTGTCAGAATGCGGGACGCCATGTTTGCGTCGTCGCCGTCACGCCGTCGTCCCGTTCCACGCAGATCACCAGGATACAGCTTCTCCGATGAACACCACACCTACCCGCGCCAAGCCGCCGCTCCGGGTGCTGCCCGTTGCGCTTGCGCCCAGGCGCGTCCTCCTCGTTGGCGCGGGGGCCGCTGCGGCACAGAAGGCGAAGGCGGTGCTGGAGAGCGATTGCGAACTCACCGTCATTGCACGCGCGCCTTGTGATCCCTTCTTCGCCGGGGAATTGCCCTTTCCCCTGCTGTGCCGGGAATTCCGGCTGGAGGATGTCGCGGGCCGGGATATCGTCATCAACGCCACCGGCGACGCGGCGCTCTCCCACATGCTGTGGGCGAGCCGCAAGGCCCAGGGCTACTGGCTCAATTGCGTTGACCAGCCAGAATGCTGCGATTTCTATTTCAGCGCCACGACGCGCGATCATGACCTGTGCGTTTCCGTCAGCACCGGCGGCGCTTCCCCCCGCTACGCCCAGCGCATCCGCGACCTGGTCGCCGCCTGCCTGCCCCAGCGGGATGCCGCGTTCTACGAGGAATTGCGCCAGCATCGCCACGAGCAGGCGGCGCGGGCCGACGAACACGGCAAGGTCTATCTCATCGGCTGCGGGCCGGGGAAGCGGGAACACCTGACCCTGCGGGCGCTCCAGTGCCTGCAATGCCTGGAGGTCGCCCTGATCGACGCCCTGGTGGGGGAGGAAGTTGTCGCCCTCCTGCCCCGCGCCTGTCGCCGCATCAATGTGAGCAAGCGCAAGGGGCATCAGCAATTCGCGCAGGAGGAAATCAACGCCATGATGCTCGAACATGTCCGGGCGGGGCGCACGGTCGGGCGGCTGAAGGGCGGCGACCCGCTGGTCTTCGGGCGCGTCTTCGAGGAGGCCGCCTTCCTGCTGCGTCACGGCATTGTGCCGGAACTGGTGGGCGGCATCAGTTCCTTCCTTTCCGGCTGCCTTGCGGGCGGCATTCCCCCGACCCTGCGCGACGCCTCTGCGGGCGCGCTGGTCGTCTCAGCCCACCTGCGCGAGACCCGCTTCAATGATGACTGGATTCCCCTCCTCAAGGATTTTCCCTACACCCTCATCGTGCTGATGGCGCACAGCTTTGCCGGGAAGATCGAGGCGCGCGCGCGCGCCCACGGCATTTCCCCTGGCCTGCCCGCCGCCTTCGTCGCCCAGATCGACCATCCCGCACAAACGACCGTCATCGGCACGCTGGGACAACTGGAGGAAATGGCGCGGCACTGCGACAAACCCGCCATCCTCGTCATCGGCAAGGCCGTCGCCCATGCGCTCGAAATGCCCCATACGGGAAAACGCATTGTCCTGCCGAGGCCGGAATCGTGCGTCGAATCTTTTTTCCAGAAATGAGCGCAGGCGCCTGGCCTTCCCCTTGGATGGCTTCGCTCACGATGACGATCGTTTGAATCGACGCTTCCCCAAGAGCGCGCGCGCTTTTCCTCTTCCCAAAAACAAAGAAAATTGCCGCCTGCGGGACACCTGTTAGAATGCGGGCTTTTTTGGGGCGTTCGATGGATTTTCTTTTGCTCCTGAAGGCCCTGTTGCTTGGCATTGTCGAGGGGCTGACCGAGTTCCTGCCCATTTCTTCCACGGGGCACCTGATTATCGCTGGATCCCTTCTGGACTATACGAACCAGCAGAGCAAGGTGTTCGAGATCGTGGTGCAGCTGGGCGCCATCCTTGCGGTGTGCTGGCATTATCGCGTGCGGATTGGCGCGCTTGCGCGCGGCCTTTTCACGCGGCCCGCGGAACGACGCTTCGCCGGATTGCTTGTGATCGGCTTCCTGCCTTCGGCGGCGCTGGGCGTCCTTTTGCACGGCATCATCAAGACCTATCTTTTCAACCCGCTGACCGTTGCCCTGGCGCTTGTCGTCGGGGGCTTCCTGATCCTGTGGATTGAGCGCGGACAAAGGCAGCCCAGACTCTCGTCGATGGAGGAAATGCGCTGGCCGGATGCCCTCAAGGTGGGCTTCGCGCAGGCGCTTGCCATGTTCCCCGGCGTCTCGCGTTCCGGGGCGACCATCATGGGCGGCATGTGTTTCGGGCTTTCCCGGCAGGCAGCCACGGAATATTCATTCTTCCTCGCCATTCCCACCATGTTCGCCGCCACTTTCTACGATGTCCTCAAGAATTGGGAATGGCTGCGTCTCGAAGATTTGCCGGTCTTTGCCATCGGCTTCGTCGCCGCCTTCCTTTCCGGACTCCTGGCGGTAAAGGCTCTGCTGCGTTTCGTTGCGCACCATACGTTCGTCGCCTTTGCCTGGTATCGCATCGTGTTCGGCGGCATTGTCCTGCTCGCGGCCCTGGCGGGGGGAATCACATGGCAGGTCGGATGATCCTCTACCTGCACGGCTTTCGCTCCTCCTCCCGCTCCTGGAAGGCAGAGGCGCTCAAGGCAGCGCTTGCCGCCAGGGGAGAAGCGCAACGCTTTTTCGCGCCCGATCTCCCTTGGGAACCGCAAGCCGCCATCCAACTGTGCGAGGCACATCTGACGCGCCATCCCGAAACCACGCTGGTGGGCAGTTCCCTTGGCGGCTTCTACGCCACATGGCTCGCCGAACGCCACCAGACCAGGGCCGTGCTCGTCAACCCCGCAGTACTCGCCGCCATGGACCCGGAAAGCTGGCTGGGAGAACACCGCCGCCTGCACGAGAACGATACATTCACCCTCACGCAGGCGCACATCGAACAATTGCGCCGCCTGGAAATCCGGAAACCCACGCCAGAACGCTACCTCCTGCTGCTGGAAACAGGCGACGAGGTTCTGGACTACCGGGCGGCACTGGCACACTATGCTGGAAGCAAATGCGTACTCCAGGAAGGCGGCAACCACGGTTTTGTGCATTTTCCGGAGTACATCGACAGGATTCTCGCTTTCGCCGGATCTGGACGCTGTTGAGCGGGGCAGCATGATGACGTAAGACTGGCGCATTGTAGAAAGATGCGCAACCCGGATCGAATCCAAAGAAATGGAGCAGCATTGCCGATTCCTGAAGAGGAGGAATTTCGATCCGGACAAAGGATGCGCAGGCGGGAAGATGTAGAGGATCGGGTTTCGCGCCAGTTCATGCAGACTGAAACAAAGCTCATAAATACTGCCGCAGGATGGCGTCCTTGCGGGCGGGCGCGGCGGCGATGAGGGTTTTTGCGGCAGCGATGATCTGGTGTTGGGTTTCGATTCTGGCAACGATTTGTTGTTGAACGGAAAGCGGCGGAACAGGAATGCTGACACTTTTTGCGCGGTCAATATTGAGATTCTTGACAACGCCGCCGAGCGCGCGATTTTGGAACTGCGATTGCGCATTTTCCCCAGACAAAATGCAAAAAAGATAATCCTTGTTCACGTCCTTGGAAACACCAGACACAATAAGCCATCCGTCATGGACGCAACCGTCAATATCAACGATATAAGGGCGTCCAACGCTCATTGAATTGGAAATAATAAAGTCTCCTGCGTAAACCCGACGTGATTTGCTTGCGCCTTCAGGGGTTATTTTTTCTGCTGTTTTTCTGATGAATTTGTCGCCAGGAGCAACATCGCCAATTTTTATCCACGGAACGCCATCCTCCCGGTCGGTAATAAATTTTTCTATGGGACGGGGGGAAGCGCCACGCGATAAACTCGAAATATCGCCAAGTTTTCTGAAAGGCCATTTTTCATCCAGAGACAACTTGTCGGTAATTTCATTTATGGCGACACAGGCGACAGAAATGTC
>JAISLJ010000210.1 GCA_031290955.1 Zoogloeaceae bacterium
AGCCGCCCCCACTTTGTTGTCATTGCGAGGCGCATAGCGACGCGGCAATCCACACACTGGTTCAGATGTGCAATCCCCTTCCCGCATCCACATGATTCCCTCTCCCTTCAGGGAGAGGGTTTGGAAAGGCTCTTCGGCGCGAAGCGCCGCATTGCCGTCCGCCAGGACTCAGAAGCGGTAGTTCACCCTAAAACTTCCCGTCACGCCTTCGCGCTTGCCTGCGTAGCCCTGAATGCCGACATCCAGCGTCAAGGGTTGCCTGGTGTTGGGCGTCAGGGTGAAGCCTGCTTCCACGAGAGCGGTGTCGCCTTTCAGTTTGGGTGTGGCCAAGCGGTAGCCGTGGATGCTGGCCTTGGCCTTGGCGTTGTATTCGCGCTCCCAGGCGGCGCCCAGGTAGGCTTGGCTGTGTTGGGTGACGGCGAGGTTCCAGCGCGCGCCCAGGCGGGTGCGCTGGGAATCGACCGCCGCGAATTTCACGGGTTCGCCGGTGGAAAGGGTCACGGTGTCCGCACCCTGGCGGCTCCATAGATACTGGCCGTAGAACTTGAAGCTGGAGGTTTCGCTCAGGTTCCAGACATAGCCGACGCCCGCGTGGGCGCTGGCGTAGCGGGAGGAACTCCTGTAGGCGGCGCGGCGGCCGAAGGCGTCGATCAGGTCGCGGGTTCTGAATTCCAGATCCACCTTGCCGGCGCGGGCGGAGGCTTCGGCGTAGGCGTAATCGCCGCAGGTCGTTTCGCAGGATTTCACATGCGCGAGGAGGCCGCCGCCGGTGTAGTCGGCGTCGCCCTTGCCGTGCACACTCGCGGCGTTGGCGAAGCTGTTGAAGGTATCGTAATCGCCCTCGCCGTGCTCGATGAACGCGCCCAGCGTCACCGCGCCGCCTGCGGGCAGGGAGCGCGAGATGCTGGTTCCGGCGATGAGCGTGTAGCCATCCACATCCACATGCGAGCCGGTTTTGTACTTCACACGGTTGCCGCCGATGGCCGCGAAGCCCGCCAGGACGGTGTGCTCGGGTTCCGGACGCTGGAATGCCGCCGCAAAGCCGTGATCCAGCAGGAAATCCACGCCCTGGTTCAGGAAGGCGGTTCCCGCGAGGAAGCCTTCGGAGAGCGCCTTGGTTTGCGGATTGACGGTGATGCCGGGCGTCACAGGCGTGCCGGGCGTACCGGGGCTGCCGCATCCGTCCGGGCCGGGCGTACCAGGCGTACCGGGGCTGAACGCGCATCCGCCCGTGCCGGGGCTGCCGCTTACGGTGGCCAGCAGGCGATTGCCGTCGGCGCGCAGGTCGAAGTCATAGCGCAAGCTCACGCCCTGCATGCCGAAGCCGTTGGTCGTGCTGTTCGCGGGCGCTCCGGCGAGGGTGAGCGCGTCGATCAGCGTCACGCTGTCGCCCGCTTGCAGGGGCGAGGCGGAACCCAGGATGCCGACATTGACCGTGCTGCCGTCGATATCGGCCTTGCCCGCGACATTCAGCAGTGTGCCATTCGCGCCGAAGGAGGAGGGCAAGTAGAAGTTGAGATACGCGCCTGCCGCTTCCAGATCGCCGCCGATCTTGCCGCCGCTGTAGGCGTTCAGGCTTGCGCCGCTGGCAAGCGTGACGCCCTTGCCCGCGTTGCCGTTCAGGTTTAACGCGCCGCTGTTTACCGTCACCGCGCTGTTTTGCAATGATCCGGAGAGATTCAGCGTCCCGGCATTGATCGTGGTCGCGCCCGTGTAGCTGTTCGCGCCCGAAAGGGTGAGCGTGCCATTCCCCTCCTTGGCGAGCGTGCCCGCGCCGCTGATGTTGCCTGCAAGCGCCTGGTTCGTGGCTTGCGCGAAGACCAGTGTTCCGGCATTCGCAATGTTTCCCCTGTAGTTGCCGTTGCCGAGCGAACCTGTCACCTTGAGCGTTCCGGCATTGACCGTAGTCGCGCCCGTATAGCTGTTCGCGCCGGAGAGGGTGAGTGTGCCATTCCCTTCCTTGGCGAGCGTCCCCGTGCCGCTGATGTTGCCTGCAAGCGTCTGGTTCGTGGCTTGCGCGACGACCAATGTTCCGGCGTTCGCAATGTTCCCGGCGTAATTGCCGTTGCCGAGTGATCCCGTCACCTTGAGTGTGCTGCCGCCCTGAACGCTGGTCGCGCCGGTGTAGGTGTTCGCGCCCGAAAGGGTGAGCGTGCCGTTGCCGTTCTGGGCCAGGGTTCCCGTGCCGCTGATGGCGTTGTTGTAGGTGATGTCGCCCACGCGCTCGAAGACGAGGGAGGCGTTGTTGCGGATATCGCCCGTAATGCTGCCGCCGTCGCCGATTTGCAGGATTCCGGCCAGCACGGTTGCGCCGTTCGTGTAGGTGTTGCTGTTGGTGAGCGTCACGACGCCGGAGCCGTCCTTGGTGAGCGTGTAGCCGCGGACGGGGCCGCCCGCGAGGGTGTAGTCATTCCCGGCGCCGTTGTTGAAGGTCACGTCCCTGGGCTTGACGCCATCCGGCGCGACCGAAACCACACCTGCGCCGACATTGCCGAAGGCGGCGCTGTCGCCATCCTGATATTGCGTGACCGGAGTGCCGTCGCTGGTTGTGCCCGTCCAGTTTGCCGCGCTCTCCACGTTCCAGAGGCCGTTGTTCGCGGCGTTGGTCCAGGCGAGGGTGACGGCTTCACTGCGCTGCGCGTCCGGCGGCGTAACGGGCGGCGTCGGAGGAACCGGCGGTGTCGGTGGCGTCGGTGGCGTCGGTGGCGTCGGTGGTGTGGGTGGCGTCGGTGGCGGCGGCGGTGGCGGTGGCGGCGGCGGCGGCGGTGGCGGTGGCGGCGGCGAACCGCTGACCGTTGCCAGCAAATCGTTGTTTACGGTGCTCAAGGTGAAATCGGTGGTGAAAGAAACGCCCACTTTGCCTGCCACCGTGTTGCTGGGTGTGCCGGTCAGGCTTGTTGTATCCAGAAGGGTGATGGCATTGCCCGCCGCCAAATTACTGAAGGAAACGCCGCCATCAATGCCGATGTTGACCGTGCTGCCTGTGATATTCGCCGTGTTCGCGGTGAGGATTGTCTCGTTCGCAGTGATGCCGTTGGGTACGTAGAAATTGAGCGTTGCGCCCGCTGCGTCAAGATCGCCGCCAATCGCGCCGCCTTGGTAGGCGTTCAGGATTGCGCCGCTGTTGACCGTCACATTGCCGCCCAATCCGCCGGTTTTGCCGGATTCACCCAATTGCAGAGTGCCCGCAGTCACCGTGGTTGCGCCAGTGTAGGAGCTATTCGCGCCGCCGGTGATCTTGAGTGTGCCTGCGCCGCTCTTGGTCAATGTCCCGCTGCCGCTGATTGTGCCGGAGAGGGTTTGACTGGCGTTCTGGTTGAATGCCAGCGTCCCGGCGTTGCTGATGTTCCCGCCGTAATTGTTGCTGCTGCCGAGCGAGCCGGTGACTGCGAGGGCGCTGCCGCTGGCGATGGTCGTCCCGCCGCTGTAGGTGTTCGCGCCGGAGAGCGTCAAGGCGCTCGCGCCGTTTTGGGTGAGGGAACCGTTACCGCTGATGATGCCGCCGTAGCTGATGGCATCGGAGCGGTTGAAGATGAGCGTGCCGCTGTTCGCAATATTGCCCGTGATGCTGCCTGTTGTGCTGCCATTGCCGATTTGCAGGATGCTGCCGGAGTTCACGGTCGTGCTGCTATAGCTGTTGGCATTGGCGAGCGTCACCTTGCCGACGCCGTTGATGGTCAGCGCGCCCGTTGCCGCGATTGCCCCGCCGGTGAGGGTGTAGTCGTTGCCGCTGGTGTTGGCAAAGGTCACGGCAGCCGGGGCGACGCCGCCTGCAACAACAGCAACATCGTAGCGGTTGTTGGTGTTGTCGGAGAAGGTCACGCTGTCGCCATCAAGGAATTTTTCCACCGTGCTCACGTCAAGCCAGTTTTCCGTCGCGTTGATATCCCAATTACCATCAGTTGCGCCGCTCCAGGTGAGCGAGAGGGGGGAACGGGAACTGTCCTTTATTACATAGAGGTTGTTCGCGTCGACCTTCTGGGTGAACGTCAGGGAGACGCCTGTGTGCTGTATGACAGGAATGCCCGAAGGAGCCGTCATGCTTCCGCCGGCAGCGATGAGATTGACGCGCCCATCGATCTGGAAGCCGATTGCGGAGCCATCCAGATACAGATCGATCTTGTTGTCCGCGCCGGAGATGCTTGCGTTTCCGGTCACGGTGAGGATGTTCGTTCCGTCAGCAACGGCGGCGCCCCCTGGCAGGTAGAACTGCAATGAGCTGTCCGTTACTGTGAGATCGCCGTTGATCTTGCTGTCTTTGTAGGCGACCAGGGTGCTGTCGCCGTTGGCGCCGCTGACCGTCACACTGCCGACCGTCGCGTTATTGCTCGGGTTGCCGTGCAGGATGAGTGTGCCATTGCTATTGACGGTCACGTTGCTGCTGGCAAGCGAGCCACTGCTGGTGATTTCCAGAGTGCCCGCGTTTACCGTGGTTGTGCCGGTGTAAGTGCTGTTTGCCGCAATCGTGAGCTTGTTTGTGCCGCTTTGCGTGAGGGTGCCGTTGCCGCTGATTGCGCCGGAGAGGGTTTGATTCGCGCTCTGGTTGCTGAATTCCAGCGTCCCGGCGTTGGCGATGGTCCCGTTGTAACTGCCGCTACTGCCAAGCAGGCCGGTGACTTTGAGCGTTCCCGAGTCAATGGTCGTGTTGCCGTAGTCGTTGTTTCCGGAGAGCGTGAGGACGCCCGCGCCCTTTTTGGTGATGCTCGTCGCGCCAGTCAAGCCGGTTGCCAGTGTCACATTGTTGCCGTTGGTGTCGAAGACGCCGCCGCTTGCGCCGATGGGGGCCAGCCTGCCGGAAATGTCCGCAGTATTGCCGCTGGCCCATTGCAGGCCGCCGCCGTTCAGGGTGATGTTGCCTGTGCCGAAGTTATTGGCGTTGTTGAAGTTGATGAGGCCGCCTGTGATGGTCGTGCCGCCGCTGTAGGTGTTCGCGGCGCTGCCGAGCGTGAGCTTGCCGCTGCCTTGCTTGCTGAGTGTGGTGGGTGCGAGTGCGTCCCCGATCGGCCCGCCGGTGAGGGTGTAGTCGTAGCTGGAATTATTGAAGGTCACGGCAGCGGGCTTGACGCCGCCTGCTTCAACCTGAACCGTGAACGCGCCAGCGTTGGCGCTATCATCAAAAATGACGGTATCGCCATCGAGGTATTGCAGGGGGCCGGAAGCTCCGGGGGGATTGGGATCAATTCCTGTCCAGTTCTTCGGGCTTGTGGTGTTGTTGACGTAGTTTTCCCAATTGTTGTTGACCGTGGGACCGCTGACCGCGCCAACCCAGGTCAGCGTGGTGTTGGGGGCGGCGTAGTTGCTGACCGTCAAATTCAGGTCATGTTGGTTGTTGGCATCCAGCTGCATCTGGAACGTGCCGCGAACGCGACCTTCGCCGGGGGCGTAGGTGTAGGTGTCAGGAAGGGTGACGCCATCAATCGTATAGTTGCTGTAGGTTCCCAGAGTCTGTTGACTGTTGGAATGCAGCAGCGTGTAGACGCCATTCCCTAGCCCCACAGGCGTTGTGATGTCAAACGTGGGTTCGGGGGAGGTACCTGGCGTGTAGATTCCTGCGGAGAGCATGATGTCGCCATTGGTGATCGTGTCCGGCAGGTTGAACACGTACTTCTGGAAATTGGAAACGGTGCCCGCAGTATTCCCAACGTTGTTCACCGTCAGGGTGTTGCCAGTGCTGAAGGTATTCCCATTATGATGACCGGCCAGCGTGCCGCTGATCACAATTCCCGTATCGCCTTCAAGAATGACCGTGTTGTTGCTGGCCTCACCGCCGCTATTTTCGAGCCATGCGCCATATACGCCGCCATTGGCGTCCAGCACCTTGGTGTTGCCCTTGAGGGTCACGGTGTTATTCGTGGCCTTTCCGCCCTGTTGCGCGATGCCGCCTATGATTTCTTGGGACCAGCCGTTAACTACGTTCCCGATTGTCAGGCCATCCACGGTGACGTTGTTATGCGAGGCTTCGCCAGTGCCCCCAATAACACGGCCGCCGTAGACATCCGAATTGTTGCCGCTAATCGTGACATCGCCCGTAATCGTGACGGTGTTATGGGTGGCGCTTCCGGTGGCGCTTGTTCCGCCGGTTACAAAACCTGTCAAGTCAAGAGAATTGCCCGACGCGATGGAAATGTCGACGAGGTTCCGGTCCGCGTTGCTGCTGTTTGCCTTGCCGCCGTGTACCTCGCCGCCGACCGTGCCGCCCGTGATGTGCACTTCGTTGTAGGAAACCTCGTATGCTTGCAAACTGAGGCCGCCCATGATGTGCCCTCCCACGCTTCCGGCGTTCAGGGTGACGTGGTTGCCATTGCCGGGAGCGCCGCCCACCACGCCAGCAGGATCATTGTTGAATTCGCCAGCGACGCCCCCCACCACCATGCCGCCGATATTGGCGCTGCTGTCGTTGATGATGACCTGGTTTTTGGTGATTGCCTGACCTGGCGTCCACGTAGCGCCGCCCGCCACGCTGTATCTGGTCGCATCGTATGCCGTCGCGTCGGTCCAGTCCCCGATGGTGACGGTATTGTTGGAGGAAACGGGGGTAGTCACTCCGCTGTTCTGATACGTCGGAATAACGGCCCAGTCCAGTGTACCAGTGAGCGGATCAGCGCTATTATGCTTCAACCGGTTGGCATCGTCAGCGAATACCACCGGGGCGGTGGTGTCGGTGATGTAGAGTTGAGTGCCGTTACTCGTCTTGTCCTGGATGGAGGCGAGCGTGGCGATCAAGGCTTGCGCTGTGTTGTCCTTCGAGACCGAGAAGATGTAGTCGTGGGGGGCGTAGCCGGATGTGTGGGTGCTCTTGGCGAAGGGAGAAAACGTGCCCAAATCCAGGGTGTTGGCGTCGATGAGATTGACGCGCTCGCCAATCTTCAGGTTGGACACCGTCCCATTTTTGTTGTCGAGTTCAAGCGAGGTCGTGTCGGCGGTAAGCCCGGTGACGGAAGCGCTTCCGTTCACCGTCAGCAGGGTTTCACCGCTGGCAATGTCGTTGGGTATGATGAATGCGGCCTGGTTACCCTGGATGTTGTATGGGTTGGATACTGTGGGCTGGAAACCGGAAAGGTCGCCGGTTACCAGATTTCCCGTGCCTTTCACGGTCAGGATGTTGCCGACAGAAGCGCTGTTGCCGTGTCCGCCGTAAACGTTGCCATCTACCGTGCTGCCGTCCTGGAACGTAACCCTGTTGTAGGCGGCCGCGCCGTACTTCGACCAGCCACCATACACATCCCCCTTCAGTGTGCCGCCGCCGCTGATGGTGACGGTGTTGGCGTCGGCGTTATGGAGATTCGTATCGCTTCCTTCTGCCTTGCCGCCATAGACGGTGATTTTTTGGGGATTGCCCGCGCCAATGGTTGTGCCGGGCGCGGCGTTGATGGTCACGTGATTGTATAACGCGCTGCCGCCGTCCACCGACCAGCCGCCGTAGACATCGCCCCGGATTTCAGGCGTGCCGTTGCTGGTGGAACTGATGGTCACACTGTTGCCGCCATAAACGGAATTCGTATCGCCGTTGAGAGCCTTGCCGCCGACGATGGCGCCATGGATTTCGGAACGAGGGTTAATCGTGACGGAGTTTGTCCCAACAGAGCCGCCTACGCTATAGCCGCCGTAGACATTGCCTTGCACCACACTCGGCGGGAGAGCGTCATTATTGTTTCCGATCTGGGCACTGTTGGTCCTAACCCACCCTTTGCCATAGCCGCCGTAAACGTCATGCTGCACCGTGCCGCTTGTGAAAGCGAGGGTAATATCCCCGGCGCTTCCTTCGGCGTGACCGCCATAAACGTTGCCTGTCACGGTAGCGTTGTTCTGGATTGTGGCCCGAAGCCAACTCAGGGAGCCGGTTTCACTGTAGGCGCCGTAAAGATCACCGTTTACCGTACTCTGATCAATGAGGACGGTGTTCATGTTGGTACCGTACAAGCTTGCGCTAACATTACCCTTGGCGTAAACACCGTAGACGTCGCCTGTCACATTGCTGTGATCGTGGATGTAGACAGTGTTCCAGCCAAAGGTTTTCCTCCCATCCCCGTCTTTGACGTAGTGACCGTAGACGTTCGCCGTCACCGTGCTGCGCTTGATGGAAACGGCTTGCGCCTCGTCATTACCATTGCCCGCTCCAACGTAATTGCCGTAGATGTTGCCGCCAATCGTGCCGGTGAAGTCGGTGATGTTGACGAGATTACTGGATGCGCTGGAACTTTGGGCATAGCCGCCGAAGACATCCCCCGACACCTGAGCGCCATTTTTGATGTTGACGATATTACCGGTACTCGCGCCACTCCCTGTCGAAATCCCGCCAAAAACATAGGAAGGGGCGGAATTGCCGCCAAGATCATTGACGGTTACTGTATTGTCTGAAGCATCCGGGGCGGTCGGGTTTCCGGGAAACAGGGCATTGGGAGTCCCGTCGCCAATGATCCCGGCGGGCACGTTCTGCAAGGCACTGCCAGGATATACGATCGTCTGCGCCACGACCACAGGAGGAACCGCCATTGCGGCGACAAAGGCGGAATTGAGGGCAAGGACAATTTTCTTGCGACGAAAAACGGGTTTCATGATGGAGCTCCTTCAAAAAGAGAAAAAGACAGTCGATTGCCACGGCCCTGCGGCCCAAAGAATGACGGGAGTTTGGAGGTTCGGCGTTTCTGTGGGCGGTTTCAAAAGTAGGGGCGGCATCCTGCCGCCCTTTCCACCCCACGGGGCGGCTGGAAGCCGCCCCTACTTTGTTACCCTCGCCCCCTTGGGGGGAGAGGGTGGCCCGAAGGGCCGGGAGAGGGAGTTGTTCCTTGCGGAGCGCAGCGACGGTAATTTTTCCCAACCTTCCAGCGGAAACAACGCCCAAGGAAAAATATGCGGCGACAAGCGCCGGAGGGATGGACGCCCTCTCCTGCCCCTGCCGGGGCATCCTCCCCCGCCAAGCGTGGGAGGAAAAGCATGCGGAGGGTGAACACCCTCTCTCGCCCCTGCCGGGGCACTCTCCCCCGCCGGGCGGGGGAGAGAGAAGCAAGCGTCCCAAATGCGGAAAGGGTGTTTGGATTGCTGCGCTTCGCTTGCAAGTGGGGGCGCCATCGTTACAATCCGGCATAGATCAAGGGTCGCAGGGCAGAAAGTTCGCCTTGCGTGGCAGAAAGTTCGCCTTGCAGGGCGGAGATATCCTCTTCTACGGTGGCGATGGCGGCGGCGATTTCGGTATCGACCAGCGCTTGCAGGGCGGCGATGTCCTGATGCGCCAGCTTCACGGCCTCGACAATTTCATGCAGGGTGTCCAAATCCTCTTCGGATTCGATGGCCAGCAGCGCGTCAATGCCGGATAAATGCCCGTCGAGTTGCTGCAATGCAGCCCGAATGCGCAATACATCCACCTCCAGCGTGTTGTATTGATGTGGCAGCGGCAATTGCAGGTGCGGCGTCTTGTCATCATGTAGCATGGCGATGTCCTTACGTTACGATGATGCGCAGGTTCTTTACACGCGGTCGCGCCGCCGGTGTGCCGGTGAGCGTGAGGCGGGCGCGGATCATCAGTTCATTCACGCCGGATACGGTGTAGGTGAGTTCGCGGAAACCCTCATCCATGTTTTGCATTTTTTCCAGCGTCATGGCCTGCCATCCGTCGGATTCGTCAATGCCGGAGATGGCGGGCGTTACCGCCGCGCCCGCCGGAATGACCGCATCAAAAATCACTTTGACAGACGAATTCTGCCCGGCGAGGATTGCCCGCGTGACATAGGTTCCCGCCTCGGCAATCTTGCCGGTGACGAGTTGCGAACCGGGCCAGACGATGGGCGCGACGGCAGGCAGGCCGGAAAGCAGCGCCTCCACCGTGACCTCGCCACTGATGGCCTGGGCGAGTTGCACGCGCTGGCCGGAATCGACCACGATCTGCGTGGCCGGGCCTTCCGCTGCGGGCAATGTCAAACGGTAGGAAACGCGGGCTGGCGTTTCCGGGCGCGAGGCCGGGGAGAGCAGGATCAGGTCGGTGGCGTCCTCAACCTGCACCGCGCCCAGGGCCACCGCGCGGGCGGTCTGCGTGTAGGTCGCCCGCAACAGGCGGAAGGCCAGGTCTTTGTCCTGATGCGCGGTCCAGGTGGCGGCATTTGAGGACGAAAGCATGACGCCGATCTGGTAGGGTTGCGAGGTGACAAACGTATCACTGGAGATGTCGTACTTGCCCAGTTCGGCAAGCGCCAGCTTCGCTTCGGCGTCATCGCAGAGCACGACGATGGCGTAACTCTCGCCCGCCGTCAGGTAGGCCGGGGCATCGAAGCGAACGCGGGTGGGATTGCCGTTCGTCAGGATGGAGCCGGGATCGACGTAGCTCTGCGCATGCACCTCTTGCGTGGGGACGCCATTGGAAACGCCCCGGATTTGCGCCACGATCTGGCCGGGGCCGGTCGCCGTGAACCACAGATCGACGGCGGCAATCTGGCAGGTTTCGGGGAGCGTGAAGGTTTGCGCCAGCGGGTCAGTATTCCGCACGAACTGTTGCGTGATGCGATGGACGGTTTCCCATTGATCCAGAATGGTTTGCGATCCCTCATAGGTGGTTTCCGCGAAACTGGCGGCGGAGCCGACGAATTGCACGGATTTGCGCCCGGCGGGCACCTCTGGCGGGATCAGGAACGATCCCGTCGTAACGCCCGCCGCGCTCCCGGCGCTGTTGTTGGGCGTGAGAACAATGCCATCGAAATGCACTTCGGCCACGGTTTCGTTTGCGTCCCAGCCCCGGATCGTGAATCCCACGTTGATGCTGCGCATGGTGTCCAGTTCTTCGGACGTGCCCGTGAGCGCAAAGCTCGTGCTGGTGCGGATGGAGGAGGCGTTGCCCGTGCCGATGGTGGTGTTGATCTGCGTTGATCCCACCGTCCGGCGCGTCGTCCAGTTGTCAAAGGCCGGATTCAGCGTGACCTGGTTCGGGATCGCCGCGAATGCGTCGTAGGGATTGATGCGCATGTCGCCGGTTTTGAGCGTCTGCGCGAGCGCCGCCACGTCGGTGTATTCAAGCGTCCGCGGCGTCTGGATGTCGCCGACGAGTTGCAGGGCGTCGGCCTCGATGAAGAGTTGCAATTCCTCGCCCAGGATCAGGGCGTCCTGTTCCACGCCCGCGTCGCGCAGGCTGTCATCAAGGAAGGGATCGACGAGCAGGGATTTTTTCATGCCCGCTTCGATCATGTTGGCCGATGCCTCCAGCCGCTGTTGCGCGATCAGGGCAAGGATGTGATCCAGTCGGGCCGAAACCGCCCAGAGTTGATCCATCTTGACCGTGCGCACGGAATCATTGATGAGGCGATGGTTGGCGTCCCAGGTCTGGACGATCGTCGCCAACGGCAAGAGGCCGGGCGCGACATAGGGCAGGACGGGATTCCATTGCGCCGCCACGCCCTTCACCCACTGCAACGCGCCATCCGGATTCAGGATCAGGCGGTCGATGCGGGGCAGCAGGTAATTGTAGGAGACGAGAATCAACGATTCCGCCACCGCGCCCGTAACCGTAAAACCTTTGTCATCGGCATTCATCGGCGCAACGGTGGCGATGTAGCGATACGTGACCGTGTAGGTGCTGCCCGGAGCCGGTTCCGCGCCGCCTGGCGACCAATCCACCTGGCCTGCTGTGAGGCGGTAATCGTCGCCGTTGGCGTAGGTCGTGCTGCCTTGCGTGACGCTCAAAATGGAGAGGACGGAATTGTCCGGCAGCGGATCGGATGCGCCGGTGAAACCCGCATGGACGATCTCGACCGTGCGCTCGGTGGTGATGCGCACCTGGGTGATTTCGCCAATCGGGTTCCTGTCGGTATTGACGCGCTGGGCATCGGTTCCGGCGCTCATGTGCGGTTCGGCGTCAATGAACAGCGCATCAGGCTGGGCGTCATAGACCAGGCGGCGCGAGGTCTGGAATTCCACGCCGTAGCCATTTACACGGGCGCGGCCCTCGGTCACGGTATAGACCTGCTTGCCTTCGGCGGTGTCTTCGCTTTGTGCCACCAGCATGCCATCGACGACGTAGGTTCCCCCGGCGCTATCCCGGTCGTATTTCGCCAGGGCCTGCGTGAAGGCATCCAGATTGGGCGGCGGTTCTTTCGCCCGCAACACGCCGTCTTCCACGGTATAGACCGGGTAGAACTGGCCGTTTTGCCCGTCGCCGGAATGGCCCCAGCGCGGGGAGATTTTCAGGCGCACCGCGCCTGGCTCCTCGTAATTGCGGGTGCCGGTGGCCGGGTCACGCAGGGCCGGGTCTTCCAGTTCCGTGATGACGGATTCTTGCAGGTAGATGCCGATGGTGACGATGCCTTCCGTCGGAATGACGAATTCCGCCTGTGGCACACCGCGCACCGCGCCTGCGAGATAGACGGCCCCGGCCTCGCAGATGGCCTCGCCGGTGTCGGCGTTGATGACGGCCTGCGCATCGCGGATGACATCGCCGTCCTTGAACAGGGCGTCGGCGATGCTTTTCAGGCGCTGCTGTTCGGCTTGCTGCAATTCGTTCAATTCGGCGGATTGCAGCACTTTTCCGGCGCGAAACAGATGCCGGTCGTATTCCTTCGTCGTATCGAAGCGCGAATAATAGCCGCCAATTTGGTTGATATCCATGTTTAGTCCTGGCAGGTTGTCAAAATCCCTCTCCCTTCAGGGAGAGGGTCATGTCCATCCCCTCCCCCGCTTGGCGGGCTTGGCGGGGGAGTGTGAAGTTCCGCGCCGTGCCGCCGCCTGCCTTTTCCTCCCACGCTTGGCGGGGGAGGAAAAGGCAGGGGCAGGAGAGGGCGTCCATCCTCCGGCGCAAAGCGCCGCATATGTTTCTTTGGGCGGTCGCACTGCGGAAAGGGAGGAAGAAGTGAGCGTCGCTTTGCTCCGCATGGAAGGACTCCCTCTCCCGCCCCTGCGGGGCACCCTCCCCCGCCAAGCGGGGGAGGGGAATGGTGTGGGGGCTCATATCGTCAGCACCTGCTCGTAGAAATTCCGGACGGAGGGCTGGCGATTGACAAACAGGTGCCGCTCCAGCCCCAGCAGGATGCCGGGATCGACCAATTGATCGGGCGTGAAATACCGCTGGCCGGGCGGCAATTCCGGGTCGGTGACGGTATCCACGAAAATGCCGATTTCGCGGATGGTCGCGGCGGGCGCGTCCTCGAAATCGAAATTGAACAGCATGTACAGGTGATTCGTCGGCGCGTTGCCGGGTGAGGGCGCGAACTTTTTCTTGATCGTCGGGTCATCCACGTCATTGACCGTGATGGCGCCGTTTTCGTCCTCGATGACGAATTGCCAGGACGTGAGTGTGCGCCGCCCGATCTCACTCACCAGCGACGTGGCGAGGGTGGATTCCGGCGGCGTTCCGTCGGCATCCCACGATGGTTCGCCGGTTCCCCAGGCCAAGTGAATGGGACGGGTGGAGATGGCGGCGGCCATTGCCGCGCGTCCGGAGAGTGTGAGAATTGCCATGTCATTCTTCCTTTTGGATCAATGTCAATTTCGAGGCGATGCGGATGGCTTCGGGCCACCAGCTGCGGGAATCCCAGCCGCCGCGCCAGCCGCCGCCCGCGCCACGGGTGATGTTGCTACTGCGGCCCTCCGTGCGCATGACACGCGCCAGCGGCGCGGGATTGAGCGCGGGCGTGGCGAGGATGTGTCCGGATTCAAATCGCTCGTCGATGAAGATATGCCGCACATCGTTGTCATGATCCGACAGCGCCGATCCGGAGAGGACGAACGGGTTCATTTCGATATCGCAGCCGCCCGCGAAGCCGTGATTCAGATCGCCGAATGCGTCCCGGTCATCGTCCAGCGCCAGCGCGGAGCGGGCGATGTTGAGATGCCGTCCGAACGTCGGCGGATGCGCGTCAATGCCCGTGTATTCGACAGACATCAATTGCCCCATCGTCACCCGGCGATTCGGGACGATTTCGGAATCCAGATGCCAAACAGAAAGCCGGGCGCGGTCTTCATACCACGTGCGCCCGAAGGTCACATCCCCCCGCGCCGTGAGAAGGGCGTGTCCAAAGCTGCCGTTGATCCAGCTGGCCCGGCGCATGCCGAAGGAAAGTTTTACATCCTCGCCATCGACGTTGATCCAGATTCCCGAGTCATCCGACAACAGCCCCTCGTCCAGCGCCTCCGGGCCGGAGAGACCGATGGGACGAATGTCGTAGCCGTGGAAGATGCGGTACAGATCGACATGCGCCGGGATGGATTGCCCGATCAGATAGACGATATCCGGCAGTTCGTCATGCGCGACGATGCGCCCCGGATCAAGCGAGAGCCGCGCCCCGTCTTCCTCCAGCGTGGTGAGCGTCATGCCGATCCAGGACAAGACCCGTTCCACCGCCGCCGCCGTGCCGCGTTCCATGAGCCAGGGCAAGCCTTCGTCGATGAGCGTGGGTAAATCCGGATGGTATTTGACGAACCCGGCCAGCCACCACTCGGAAGCCAGCCAGGGGAGGATCACGGCTTGCGGCTCCGTCTTCAGGCGGCGCGGGGCGTCCGCCAGCAGGCCCAACATGTCACGGTCAAAGGCGGCGGCGAGGCGCTTTTCCAAATCCGTGGAATTGGGCGGCAGGATGCGGGCAATGTCGGTCGTCATTTTCCCGCCTCCCTCTCCCTGAAGGGAGATGGAATGAAAAATCCCATTACCATGACAGCCCCCCATCGGCAATCTGGATTGCGCCCGGCGCGGCGTAGCCGTCGGCGGGGATGATGAGGTCAGTATTGGGCGTGATGAGTTCCACCCGCGATACGCCCGCAACATGCAACCACGAGAGAATACGCGAGCGCGCCACGTCGCGCCCCAGTTGCGCGTGTTCGGCAATCAGCGCAGGCAGGCGCTCGGAAAGGTCAGCGGTCAGCGTCACCGGCGCGGTGGCCTCGCGCACCACAACGGCCAGCACATCCACGGCGCACGGCGCGGCCTCATAGACCACCAGCGGCACGCCCAGCATGCGGTGTTGATCCAGCGCCGCCTCCACCACGGCGGCAACGGCGGCGTGATGCGCAACGTTGGCGGCGGGCCATTCGGTATTGGGCGGCAAGGGCGCGTCGGCGGGCAAATCGGCAATCCACAGCGCCACATCCACCACGCCCGGTTGCCGGGAAAGCACCGCAGCATCAATCACGCTGGGATGCGCGACCAGCGCCACGGAAACATAACGTTCGCGGGTGCCATTGCCCGCAATCGCCGCAATCTGGACGCCAACGCGCTTCCTGAAACGGGCGTCCGTCTCGTTTGCCATGCGGGTGAGGCCGTAGAACGCGGCCAGTTGATCCAGATCGCCGCCAGTGGCGAAGGCCAGCAGGTTTGACCTGGCCGCGTCGTTGATGCGCGCCCGCAAAATCAATTCAGCATAGGCGATTTCTTGCAGCACGATCACGATGGGTTCGCCCTCGATTTCCAGGCGCGAGGCAAACGTCTCGCGTTCGTCTTCCGGGTAAAGCGAGAGGAAATGCGCCTTTCGCGCCGCGTAGATGCGCTCGAAATCAAGGGACTCGATGATGTCCGGCGGCGGCAACAAGGCGAGGTCGATGGCGTCTGTCATTTCATTTCCTCACGCGCCCATATTTTTACCCTCGCCCGCTTGGCGGGAGAGGGTGGCCCGAAGGGCCGGGAGAGGGAGTTCTTCCATGCGGCGCGCAGCGACGGTAATTTTCCCCAACCTTCCAGCGGAAACAACGCCCAGGGAAAAATATGCGGCGACAAGCGCCGGAGGGATGGACGCCCTCTCCTGCCCCTGCCGGGGCATCCTCCCCCGCCAAGCGTGGGAGGAAAAGGCATGCCCCCGCCAAGCGTGAGGAAGCGTTTTATGGGCGCTCATTTCAAGGGAACCAGCATCAGGAAGGGGCGTCCGGCACCGGGGCCGGATTTCATCGCCGCCGTGAGTTCAATCGTCATGGACGCGCCCTCCACCAGCAGGCGGACGCGGGCCGGGCGGATGCGCGGCTCCCAGCGGATCACCGCCGTGGCCGTCGCCGCCATGACCAACAGGCGAACGCGATCATTGATCGGCGCGTCGCTGAGTTCGGGAATGAGGCTCCCGTAGTCGCGCCGCATGACGCGGGAACCCACGGGCGTGGTCACGATCTTGATGATGGACTGCCGGATGTGGTCAAGCTCATCGGGCAGGAAATCGCCGGTTTCACGGTGCATGACAATGCCCGCCGCAAAAACATTCCCTCTCCCCGGCGGGGAGAGGGCTAGGGTGAGGAGCGTTTTGCAGGGTTGCCTCCGCCATTTCCAGATAGCCGCCGATCAAGGCCGCTTGCGCCGACAAACGCCCGACCTCGCGCTCCAGATGCGCCAGCTTTTCCCGGCAGATCGTGAGTGTGTCCAGCGCGGCTTCGCGGGAGAGGCAAGGGGGATCAAAATCTATCGTCATGGCAATTCCTCATGCTGGATCAGGCCGGTACGCCTTGGCCTCGTCCGCCTTGGCCTTCGCCATGCCGATTGACACCGCCGCCGCGACGCGGGCCTCCATCGCGCCCGCCAGACGATGGATGATCTCCGGCCCGGCTTCGGTATCCGGCGGCTCGCCCGCGTCCAGTTTTTCGCGTACCTTGTCGCTCCAGAGCTTGAATTCGGCGATTTCCGCCTTGCCGATGTCCATCACGGCGGCAAGCGGGTTGTCAACGAATTCGGGATCAATCACGTCGGTCATGACGGCGGTTCTCCGGGTTCCGGCGGCTTGATGATTTTCAGCGGGAATTTCGGCTTCACCGGCACACTGTCGCCGCCCAGGGCAACGCCATCGACGCCATGCTGGTGATGGTTGGTGTTGCCCGCCCCATCCAGTTGCACGCCCGCCGCGATGTCATTCGCGCCGTTGATGTTGTTGATATCGACGATGGCGTTCTTGTGCGTGTGCATATTGCCGATGATGTCGACTTCGCCCGTGAATTCGGTCAAGGGCGTATCGACCAGGAAGAATGGCGTCTTCAGGCAGGTCATGCCCCGCGTCAGGGTCAGCACCGTGGAACCCAGATTGATCTGGAACAGGTGCGCGGCATGGTCGTAGAGGATGAACGTGCCGTCGGGGAACAGGCGCTTCCACTGGTTCTTGTCATGCGAGGGCGGCGGGTGCGCGGTCGAGGGGACGCCGGGAAAGACGATGCCGCCCGCCAGTTCGCCGGAAGGCGAGAAGATCATGCACTCTTCGCCGATGGTGGGCGGGTCCCAGTCGGTGGTCGCGCCTTCTCGCCGTTCTCGCCAAGTGAGCCAGTTGGTTTCCAGCCCGCCGGTTTTGACGCGGCACTTGCCCGCCGCGTGATCGACGGCGGAGACCACGCCGATGCGAATCAAGGATTCAATTCGGCGGTTCATGTCGGCGGGGAGGGCGTCGGCTTCCGGCATCAGAACGCCTCCGCAAAACGGGCGAGAATCATGTCCTCAATCATCTCCCGATCCGCGCCCGGAATGCCCAAAAGCGGGCGGGCAGTGTATTGAATGCGTTTCTGGTATCGGCGGGTCAATTTGTCGCGCAGACCATAATGATGCACCCGCGCAAGATTCGCCGCGCCGCCCGTGAAAAACAGGCGCGCTTCATCCGGGCGCGATTTTGTTTTCAACCATTTGGCACTTTTCATTTTCTGGAACATGCGATCTTTTACGCCATTCCTTTTCTTGCCGCGCTGCGTTTTCCGGGGCGCAAAAGCCGTGCCTTCCGGGGATACATTCTTGCCGATGCGCTTGCGGTTTTCCGCGCCGATGCGCCGGATGATCTGGTTCAGCAATTTCTTGCGCCCCGCAGGCGCAAGCGCCCGGATCATGTGATCGATCACGGCTTCCAACCGATCCGCGCCAACGATTTCCGCGAAGTTATGCATGACGCGCCCCTTTTGTCGTTGCATCTACAATTTGCTTGACTTTGCGCAAAAACGCACCTACAATATGCCTATGATTTCCTATGACGAAACCAAGCGCCTTCAGAACCTGAAAAAGCACGGGTTTGATTTCATTGGCGCGGAAGAAATTTTCGCGGGATTCACGGTGTGCCGCGAGGACGGGCGCGACGCCTATGGCGAGATGCGTTTCCAGTCCATCGGCATTTGGCGCGGCGTCGTGGTGTTCGTGGTGCACACCGCGAGAGGCGACGCGGATCACGTCATTTCGATCCGAAAGGCGGAAAAACATGAAGAACGAATCTTCTGGAAAAACTACCCTGGCTAACCGCACTGACTGGGCGCGGGCGCGCGCGATGACGGACGCGGACATCCTGCACGACGAGGACAGCCCGGCCACCCGGCCCGAGGACTGGGAGGGCGCAGCCTTGAAACTGGGCGGCGTGGTGATTGGCCGCGCCCGTGTGCGCGGGCCGGGCAAGCGTCCGAAGAAGGAACAGGTGGCGATCCGCTTTTCCCCGGAAGTGCTCACGGCCTTTCGCGCCACAGGACGCGGCTGGCAGACGCGCATGAACGCGGCATTGCAGGAATGGCTGGAAGCGCATCCGGAAATGCGCTCGTAACGCGCTCGGTCACTCATGATCCGCCTCGCTCCTCACCCTGGCCCGCTCGCGCCAGTCCATGAGTTCGGAGAGGCTCATCCTTTCCATTTCGGAAGGCGGCCAGTGGAAGGTGACGGCAAGATCGGCCATGACGTCCTCTATTCGATTTGGGCATCTTCCGCTTGCGCGGATTTCGGCAGCAAAAAAGCGGAGACCGCCGCCCCCAATTGAAAGAGGTCGGGGGCGGAAAGGGCATTGCGGATTTCGATCTCGGTCAAGGCCGGATCGGTGATGCGCGGCAAAACCGTGGTCAGCGCCGCCACGTCCATTTGCGCCAGGTCAAAGATTTTTGTGCCACGCAGCCAGCCTGTGCCAGTGGGCGACAGCAACGCAATCTCGGTCAAGACGTGCTCGCCGCGCTTGATCGGGCTTTCAAGGGTGATCGTTTTCATGTGTTCGTCCTTTTTTACAGGTTAAAGGCCAAGCGCGGCGCGGTAATCGGCCAGCCGATCCTCGCCATTGATGGTCTCCACGAAATTGACGAAATCCCTTTCGACGAGGACTTCGCCATTGACGGTGAACTTGTAGTAGCTCACCGAGGATTTAACCTTCAATTCCGTGTCATCCCCGGCTTTCGCGTTGCCGGGATCGATTTCGGTATGTCGCCCGCGAATGACAACATCCACGGCGTCCACCTCGGCGGTGTCGTCCTTCTGGTAGGCCCCGGCAAAGCGCAAGAGAACGCCATCCACCTTGGGGATGCCGTATTGCCGATACA
>JAISLJ010000211.1 GCA_031290955.1 Zoogloeaceae bacterium
GAAGTTCCATCTTCTTCTCCTTTCCTGGATTTTTGAGAATCTATCACTTCCCGTAACACTTCACGCGCAAAAAACAGCGGCCAGCGTGAAAATTGAATCGAATCGTCCGGGATGCGACAAATCAATTTTGTTTCTTGAATGTTGCTCATTTTTCCTCCTTCAGTTGCCGGTAATCGAGTTCATGGTCTTGCAAACGTCTCTGCGCGAGCATGTGCACGTAAGCATCGTCATCTGCTGCCAATATCGTCATCACTGCTGGCGGCGTCCGGGGATTTTCCACTACACTGCATCGAACGCCATTGTCTTTGTCGCTTGCCAGCCTCGCCAGAATCTCCGGCGGAGTATTGGGGTTTCCCGCCACAGCGAAGCGCGTCGGCTGAGATGTATCGTTTGCCAGAAGTACCAAGCTCTCCGGTGGCGTGTGCAGGTTTCCCCCAACATCATGCCGCACCCAATCATCTTGATCGCATGCCAGTTCCGCAAGAACTTCCGGCGGGGTGTTGGGGTGCCCCGCGATTGCGCGGCGCACGAAATGCAGTGCGTCATCCATGTGCTGGTTGCGTGGATTCCGCGCCATCCGCAGCAAAACCGCAAGAGCCTCCGGCGGTGTATGCGGATTTTTCGCAAGGTGAAGCCGCACCATGAAGTCTTCATCGTGCGCCAGTTCCGCAAGAATTTCCGGCGGGGTATCGGGATTTTTCGCCGCATCTTCCCGCTGCAAGACTGCAACAAGCCTCGTCGCCACCTCCTGCGGCAGAGAAGGATTTTTTACAACAAGCGCCCGCACAGACCAGTCTTCGTAATATTCCGCAACTTCGCTGTATGCCATGCCGACCAATGCATCCGGCGGTGTACGCGGGTTTACCGCGACTTCCTCAAGGATTTCATATCCCCGTTCCGAGTTCAGTGCTGTCTGGGCCAGCTTTGCCAGAAGTTCCGGGGGCGTATTGGGATGCTTCGCCACGAGAATCCGGGTGTCAACGAATTCGCTAAATTTGCTTTCCCAATCAACCAGCATGGTCAGAAGTTCTGGCGGCGCATTGGGATTCATCGCCACTGAATCTGCAATACTGGCGATATCCTCCGCCAGCAACCGCTCCAGAATATGCAGGGGCGTGCTGGGATTTTGCGCCACCGTGTAACGCACACCAAAATCACCATGCTCTGCCAATTCCGCCAATACATGCAGAGGCGTATTGGGATTTTGTGCCACGCCATCACGCACATCAAAACCATCATGGTGCTTTGCCAATTCCGCCAATTTTTCCGGCGCAGTATTCGGGTCTATCGCTACCGCGAACAGGTTTCTGAAGACGGTCTTGGCAAAATCAGCGTCTTCGGCCGCCAAGATCGTCAAGGTGCGCAGGGGCGTACTGGGGTTTCCCGCTACACCAAAGCGCACCCAGAAATCCTCATGCTCTGCCAATTCCGCCAATCTTTCCGGCGCGGTGTCCGGGTTTTTGGCGGCGGCGATCAGGTCATCCATGTTGCTCATTTTTCCTCCTTCCGTTGTGAACGGTTTGTGTCAGGGCCGTGAACAGTTCGCGCACGGCGGATTGGCGGTCTTGCAGGGTGGGGAAGTGGCCGGTGCGTGTGAGCCGATCCTGGCCCGCAATCTGGTAGGGACTCCCCTTTTCCTGAAGCAGGCGGATGATGCGCGCAGGGTCGATGGGCGCTCGGCGCGCGAATTCCGGGCCGAAGGTGATGCGGATGGCGTCGGCGCGCGCTTCCAGCCTGCGCACGCAATACGGTTCCACGAAGAGGCGCAGCCGGTGCGCGGCGAGCAGGGATTCGCCCTGCGGCGGCAACGCGCCGAAGCGGTCGATCAGCTCTTCCTGCAAGGCATCGATCTCCTCCTCCGCCCGGCAGTTCCCCAGGCGTTTGTAGAGGCTGAGGCGCTCGCAGACATCCGGGCAATAATCGTCCGGCAACAGGGCGGGCACATGCAGGTTGATTTCCGTGGGCAGGTGCAGGGGAGCCGTGAGTTCCTCTTCCGTCAGCGTCTGGCCCGCTTTCTGGGCGGTGATGGCACGCTCCAGCATCTCGGCAAATAAATTAAAACCGATGGCCTGCATCTCGCCGGATTGATGCTCGCCCAGCACCTCGCCCGCGCCGCGAATTTCCAGGTCGTGCATGGCGAGGACGAAGCCAGAACCCAGTTCCTCCAGATGCTGGATGGCCTCCAGCCGTTGCCGCGCCTGCTTCGTCAGCGCCTGTTCGTCCTCCACCAGCAGATAGGCATACGCCTGATGGTGCGAGCGCCCAACCCGACCACGCAACTGGTGCAATTGCGCCAGGCCAAAACGTTCCGCGCGATTGATGATGATGGTGTTGGCGTGCGGATTGTCGATGCCGGTCTCGATGATGGTGGTGCACAGGAGCAGGTTGGCGCGTCGCCCGGTGAAATCGCGCATGACGCGCTCCAGTTCCCGTTCGCTCATCTGACCGTGACCAACGACAATGCGCGCTTCCGGCACAAGACGCGCCAGTTTTTCGCGCATGCGCTCGATGCTGCCGACCTCGTTGTGCAGGAAATACACCTGCCCGCCCCGCTTCAATTCGCGCAACACGGCCTCGCGCAGGGCGCCTTCGGCAAAGCGGCTGACGAAGGTCTTGATGGCGAGCCGCTTTTGCGGCGCGGTGGCGATCACGGAAAAATCGCGCAATCCTTCAAGGCTCATGGCGAGTGTGCGCGGGATCGGCGTAGCGGTGAGCGTGAGCACATCCACCTGGGCGCGCAGCGCCTTCAGGGCTTCCTTCTGGCGCACGCCAAAGCGGTGTTCCTCGTCGATGATGACCAGCCCCAGACGGGCAAAGCGCACCTTGCCGGCGATGAGCTTGTGCGTGCCGATGACGATATCGAGCTTGCCTTCCGCGAGCGCCGCCAGCGTCTTCTCGCTCTCCCCGGCGCTGCGAAAGCGCGAGAGTTCCGCCACCAGCACCGGCCAATCCGCGAAACGGTCGGCGAAGGTCTGGTAATGCTGCTCGCACAGGAGCGTGGTCGGGCAGAGCACGGCGACCTGTTTGCCACCCGCCACGGCGCAGAAGGCGGCCCGCAGCGCCACCTCCGTCTTGCCAAAACCCACGTCGCCGCACACCAGCCGATCCATCGGCTTGCCGGATTTCATGTCTTCCAGCACGGCAGCGATGGCGGCGGCCTGGTCGGCGGTCTCCTCGAAGCCAAAACCATCGGCGAAGGCTTCGTAGTCCGCTTCGGAAAACTGGAAGGCATGCCCCGTGCGCGCCGCGCGTCGCGCATAGAGCGCCAGCAATTCGGCGGCGGCGTCCCGCGCCTGCAAGGCGGCCTTGCGCCGGGCCTTCTCCCATTGCCCGGAACCCAGGGCGTGAAGCGGCGCATGCTCCGGATCGGCCCCGGAATAGCGGGAAATCAGATGCAATTGCGCCACCGGCACGAACAGCCGGGCCTCGTCCTGATACACGAGTTCCAGGAATTCCTGCGCCCCCTCCTCAAGCTCCATGCGCATGAGGCCCATGTAGCGGCCGATGCCGTGGAATTCATGCACCACCGGGTCGCCCGCCTTGAGTTCGGTGAGATCCTTGAGCCAGGCATCGGGGCTGCCCTTCCGGCGCGATTTTTGACGCGGGCGCGAACTGCCCGCGTACAACTCGCGCTCGGTGAGGAGCAGGAAAGCATCCCCAACGCGCACACCCGCATGCAGGGGCGCAATGCCCAGGGCGAACCTGGCTTCGCTCGCCAAGAACGCGGCCCAGTCGGCCAGCAAGGTGGGTCGCAAGCCATGTTCGGCGAGCAGACGCATCATGGTTTCCCGGCGTCCGGCGGATTCCGCAAGCAGCAGGACGCGACCGGGGAATTCCGCCAGCGTGGCCTTCAGGGCGGCGAGCGGCTCCTTGTCGCGCCGATTCACGGCAACTGCCGCAACAGGCGTCTCTTCCGCAGCCGGAAGCCGGGGCAGACGAACATGGCGGCGCGCATGCAGGGCCGTGAAGAACGCTTCCTCCGTGAGAAAAAGTTCCTCCGGCGGCAACAAGGGCTGCGCTTTCTCGCCGGAGAGCATGGTGTAGCGGGAACGGGTCTCGCGCCAAAAATCGGCCAATGCGCCAGACACGTCGCCATGATTGACGAGCACGGCATCCGGCGGCAGGTAATCAAACAGCGTCGCCGACGTCTCGAAGAAAAGCGGCAGGTAGGATTCAATGCCCGCAGAGGCAATGCCCGCCGAGACATCCTTGTAGACCGTGGCGCGGGCCGGGTCGCCCTCGAAGGCGGCGCGGAACTTCTGGCGAAAGCGCGTGCGTCCCTTCTCATCCAGCGGAAATTCGCGGGCGGGCAGGAGGCGGATTTCCGTAACCGGCGCAAGGGTGCGCTGGGTTTCCACATCGAAGGTGCGGATGGATTCGATCTCCTCATCGAAGAGGTCGATGCGATAGGGGAAGAGAGAACCCATCGGGAAAAGATCGACCAGCCCGCCGCGCACCGCGTACTCGCCGGGCGCGACCACCTGGGTGACATGCTGGTAGCCCGCAAGCGTCACCTGCGCGTGAAAGGCGGCGGCATCGAGCCGTTCGCCTTGGCGGAAGAAGAAGGAATATGCGGCGAGGAAGGCAGGCGGCGCCAGACGTGAACAGGCGATGGCAACCGGCACGAGCAACACGCGGCATTCCCGCCGATGCACCGCCCAGAGCGTGGCGAGCCGTTCGGAGATCAAGTCCTGATGCGGCGAGAAGCGGTCGTAGGGCAGCGTTTCCCAATCCGGCAACAGGCGCACACTTGCTTCCGGAAAGAACCAGGGGATTTCCTCCTGCAAGCGCCGCGCTTCCTCCGCCCCGGCGGTGAGCACGACCAGCATGCCCTCCCCGAGAGCCTGCGCCGCCTCCGCCAAAAGCAGGGCATCCTGACTGCCGGAAACCAGAGGCCACGCCACCTTGTGCCCCGTCTGGGGAAAAGGGGGAATTCCCCCGGAAAACGAAAATGATGACACAGGCAAACATGGAAAAGACAAGAGGGAGGATTATAGCGCCTGCGCTGATTTTTCCCCCCGCCTGCGCGCAAGTTCGCGCTGGCGTTCCCGGCATGCCAGGGCAGCCGCAACAGGAAGGGCGCAGCGGGGGAATGGCGATACAATTTTCCGGTCAGCAGATGCGACTTTCAAAGTGAGGGGAGCATCCTGCTCCCCTGTGGGCGGTACAATTCCCCCAAGCAGCAGATACGGGTTTTTGCATCTTGGCAAAGGAAGAACATGCACTATTTTTTTCTGTCGAATCTGTCGGATTGCGGCAAGCCTTTTCTTGCTCGCCATGCTGGCGAGCGGGACGGCATTTGCGCAATCCGGAAAACGTTTTGACGCCGCCGGGTTTCTGGATGGCGACATCATTTCCAATCCTCGCGCACGACGCAGGGCAAGGCGATTGAACTGGCAACGCGCTCCCGCTATTCCCACTGCGGCATCGTCATGAAAATCGGAAAGCGGTTTCATGTTTACGAAGCGGTGGGGCCAGTGCGTTATCTGCCGCTGCAAGAATGGATCGCGCGCGGCAGGGATGGTCATTATGCACTCAAGCGACTGAAAAACGCCGATACCCTCCTGACGCCAGGAGCACTGCGCAAAATCAGGCAGGCCGGAAATGCCTTCAAGGGCAAGCCCTACGATTTTGCCTTTGGCTGGAGCGATGCGCGAATTTATTGTTCCGAACTCGTCTATAAAATCTATTTCCGCGCCCTGGGGCTGCAAGTGGGAAAAATTCGGCGGCTTGGCGACTTCGACCTGACGCACCCGATCGTGCAGGAAAAACTGCGCGAACGCTACAAAGACAACATTCCGCTGTATGAGCCAGTCATCTCGCCGCAGGATATTCTTGAGAGCGACCTGCTCGTTTCGGTCAAACCCGGCTAGTGTTACGAGCTTTTGAATCTGTCCACTTTAACAGGCTGCCCAAAAACCACGAAAACCATTCATTTGTCACGTTTGTTTCATGTGGCATCTCATAAATTCTTTACAAAACAATGTGTTGCGTTCGGCATTATGCCGTGCGATATGCTCCTGTATAGTTTTTGGGCGGCCTGTTAATGATTTTTCAAATTGTCCGCTTTTTTGTGCCGTATGCCCAATTGCCGGAGGGCGCAGCCCGTAGGCAATTGGCATACGACGGCGGACGCCTGGCGCTCACGCGACCTTGACCGCGCGCGCCTCATTCGCCGCCTTCACCTCCTTTCCTTCCGCCGTGTAGTCCGCAAGCTTCCTCGGGCCGTGGAAGATCGCCATGCGCCCGTCCGGGTAGCGATGCACTTCTACTACCGCCTTCACATAGTGGCAACGATGTTTGTCCGTCGGCAGTTGCAGCGTCCGTTTTTCAAATTTCACGCAGTTGTCCGAGCCAACCGTCCGCTCATGACGTTCACACAGAATGTCCGACAATTCGCCGCCCATCCACGGAACGAAGGCCGTTCCCTCCTCCTGCGCCGCCACCTGGAATTCCTCAAGGGTGGTATGGATTGCCACGGCGCTACGCGCCTGGGGCGTGATCGCAAGAATGGGACATCCGCCCGCAACGACACGCCCAACCCCAACCCTTCATCGTGACGAGAAAGGAAGCGCGAGGCATCCAACCCTCGTCATTGCGAGGGCCAAAGGCCCGCGGCAATTCACTTCCACGATTCGGCGCGAAGCGCCCACATCCTCCCTCGCTTGGCGGGAGCATCTTCTTTGCCGGACATCGCCGATTTCTTACTCCCGAAACAGCTGTTTGATCCATCGTTGCTGGCTTTGTTTGCGACGGGCCTCGTTCAGGCGGGCGAGGATCTGGGGCTTGCTTGCCGTGAAACTCATGGTCACGGCGGGATGGATTGTCTCGCAGTAAAGGAGGTGCAGGCCCATCGGCGATTCCAGCGGCGCGGAGATTTCGCCTTCGGCAAGCGCGAAGGCATGCGCTTCCAGTTCCGGATAGAGTTGACCGGGCCGCACCGTGCCGATCACGCCCTCTTCAAGCGCGCTAGGGCATTGTGAATGTCGCAGGGCAGCGGCGGCAAAATCCTGGAGGTTCCCGATTTTGCGACGCAGGCTTTCGAGCAGCGCCAAGGCTTCCTGCCGTTCCCCCGCGCCGGAAAAGGTAATGAGGATGTGCCGCAGGCGGCGCGTCTCGGGACGGGTGAAGGCATGCGGATGGCGGTGGTAATAGGTTTCCGCCTCAGTCTCGGTGATTTCTGGCGTCATCGCGGCGACACGCTCCAGCGCGGCTTCGATCACAAGATCGCGGGCGATGGCCGCTTCCAGCGTGGCTTCGCTCAAACCGTTGCGTTCGATGTCGGCCAGGAACTCGGCGCGATCCGCATAGCGTTTGCGAATCTCCGCCAACCGGGCGGCGCGGGTGGTGTCCGGGATGACGATGCGCAGGGCTTCCGGGCTGTTGAGCAGGGCGGCTTCAATACGCGCCTGCCGCTCAACCACTTGTCCCACGCGCAAGGCTTCCTGTTGTGAAAGCGCCTCTGGCGTTTTCTGGAACAACTCCAGCGCCACCTTGAGCCGGAGATAAGGATGCACTGCGGGATGCGCTGCGGGGCTGGCGTCGGTGTGCCGATCCACTTTGTCCATCGTCATGCGTATTCTCCTGCGGCAAGGGCGCTCGCGCTCTCCAGCAGCGTTTCGGGCACCAGCAGCACACGCCCGCACAGGGCCTCGAAATGGACGTGACAGGCGATGTTGCCGGAATTGTCGCGCACGACGCGGACAACTTCCCCGGCGTCGCCCGGATGGATCAGGGCTTCCCCATCAATCTTCAGGGCGGCGCGGCTTTGCACCTTTTCGCGGAATTCAAAGCGGCTGGGCGTCCAGTCATCGTCAATGTCGATCAATTCCTCTTCCCGGCAGCCCACCATGCGGTTTTCGGCGTGAAAATGCACGGAATAGATGATCTGGTCTTGCAGGAAAGAACCCACGTCCCGCACCACGCCGACGCTGCCGCGCCGCACGAGCAGATCGCCCATGCGCGCGCCGGGGAAGGTGCCGTCGTCGCGCACGTTGCGGATCAGGCGCACCTCATCGTCGATCTGCCAGCGCGGCTTCACCGGAACACCTTGTCCAGCGGGATGAAGGTGGTTGTGCCGCCCTCCGGCGAGGGGACATTGCGGAACACGGCGAACACCTTTTCGGTCAGGGCGTCGGAATGGGTGAAATCCTCATACGCCTGCCGCAGCCATTTCTGGTGGAACACGTAGCGCCCGGCATCATCCGGCGGCATATCCCCGGCGTGGCGACGCAGGTAATCGTGGAAGCGCTGCAGGATGTGCAGTCGATTGACCTGCACCACTGCGATTTCATAAGGCACGGCAAAATAATCAAGAAAATCCTCGGCGGAAACGAGTTCCTCCAAGGCTTCATCCAGGGACACGGTCGTGGTTGGCATGGGTGTTCCTCCGCATGGATCATTCGGGATTCAGGACAGCAAGGGCCGCGTTCGTTGCGCGGGCGGTGTCGCGCCGCAGGAATTCCAGCAAATCGGCTTCCTCCGGCGGACGCTTGGCGGCGACGACGAAGGCGCGCAACGCTTCCACCAGCCGCCGCGCTGTGTCCGTATCGAGCAGGATGCCCATTTCGGCATACACGGCCAATACGGCGCGATGCCCGGAATGCTTGCCCAGCACGACGCGATGCCGCCGCCCCACTTCCGCCGGATCAAAGCCCTGATAGTTGCGCGGGTCTTTCAGGAGTCCATCAACGTGGATGCCCGCCTCGTGGGTAAACGCGCCCTGGCCGACGATGCTTTTCTGCCAGGGAACCGGGCGACCAGCGGCATGGGCGACCTGTTCGGAGAGCGCCGGAAAACCCTGGAGACAAACGCCGGTCGCGCCGCCGAAGAGTTTTTCCACGCCCAGCACCACTTCTTCCAGCGGCGCGTTGCCCGCCCGTTCTCCCAGGCCATTGACCGTGGTATTGACGTATTTCGCGCCAGCGCGGACGGCGGCAAGGGTGTTGGCGGTCGCCAGCCCCAAGTCGTCGTGGGCGTGCATCTCGACGGGAAGCCCGGAGGCGCTCGTCAAACGGCGCACGATGTCATAGAGGCCAAACGGCTCCATGACGCCCAGCGTATCGGCGTAACGCAGGCGAACCGCGCCCGCCCTGGCTGCCGTCTCGGCAATGGCGAGCAGGAAATCGGAATCGGCGCGGGAAGCGTCCTCGCAACCGATGCAGGCTTCCAGCCCCAAATCGCAGCTTTGCGCGATGTATTCAGGCAGTACCGCCAGCAGCCAGTCACGATCCTTGCGCAACTTGTACGCCAGATGCTGGTCGGAAGCGGGCACGGAAATATCCACCCGCGCCACGCCCAGACCGGCGCAGGCAGCCAAATCCTGCGGATGCATCCGGCACCAGACCATGAGACCGGCGGACAAGCTCAGGGAAGCCACGGCACGAATGCTCATCTGCTCTTCCGCGCCCATGGCGGGAATGCCGATTTCCAGTTCCGGCACGCCGATGGCGTCCAGCGCGCGCGCGATGGCAAGCTTTTCCTCCAGGGAAAAGGCAACGCCTGCGGACTGTTCGCCGTCGCGCAAGGTAGTGTCGTTGATGAAAACGGTAGGCATGGCATTGGGGCGGGATTGTCAATGTCCATGTGTAAGCAAGGGCAATGCCAGAGGGAAAAACTTATCGATTCAATGGGTTCCTGCATGAAGCGCATCAATCTTTCGGGTGCTTTGTCGCTTTGTCGCGGGGAAATGTCGGGTTTGCGACAAAATGCCCATTTCGTTACAGGCAAGTGCGGTGAAGAATCCCAAGGCAGCCTTGGCTTTCCGCCGAGCGCGCCAAAAAAACGGGCGCCAGAGGCGCCCGAATCACCGTCAAGAAAATCGTTTATCCACTCAGAAGGTGTGCTTCAGGCCGAACTGCACGCCGTTTTGGTAGCCACTGCCACCATTGCTGCTGTCGCCCACGGATGCTGTGCGCTGGAAGACGCCGTGTTTCTTGTCGTTCGTGATATCCGCCACAGCGGCATAGATGTTGGTGCGCTTGGAGAGCGTATAGGTGTAGCCAAGCGCCCATTGCCGCGCCTTGGCGTTGCCGGAATTCGTCTTCAGCTTGGATTGCGTGTAGGAGGCGAGGAGCGCATGCTTGCCGAAAGGCACGGTTACGCCCAGAAGCCAGCTTCTGAGCTTCAGGTCGTTCGTGGCGAAATAATCTTTCCACTTGTTCTGGTCGTAGAATGCGGCGACCTTTGCCACCCGGAAGTCATAGGAACCACCCAGCGCGTAGTTGTTGATGTTGACCGCACTGCTGTCCTTGCTCTTGATGCGGTGGATGTTGAGGCCGATGTCGATCGGGCCATTGGTGTACCGGGGCAGGAGGACATACACCCGGTTGTCGCCGGAATTGCCAGCGTTTTCCTGAAGCAGCGCATTGTTGGAATAGGCTGCCGTGAGCGAAAAACCGCTCAGGTTCGGGGAAACATAGGCAACGGTGTTATCCACGCGGGTAGGATCGAAAAGGTTTTCGCCCCCAACCGTGACGTCCGCCGCGAAGACATTGCGATACATGCCGACCATGCCGGCCTTGAACGGATCCAGCGCGGAAAGGAACGAGTAATGCGGCGCGTAGAGCCGTCCGGCAATTGCGGTGCCGAAATCGCCGGTCAGGCCCACGAACGCCTGGCGACCAAAGAGACGTCCGCCTTGGGTGTGTTCACCCGTGTCCGCTGCGTATCCGGCTTCGACTGTGAAGACGGCCTTGACTCCGTTGCCCAGGTCTTCTGTCCCCTTGAAGCCCAGGCGGTTCCCGGCGGAAATGCCGGAATCAATGGCATTCTTGCTTTTGATGCCATTGGCGACATTATCGCCGCGGTGGCTGAAGCCCACGTCGATGGAGCCATACACCGACACATTGGATTGCGCGAAGGCGGTGCTGGACGCCAAGGCAGCGACCGCAAGCGTGATCAGTTTCTTTTGCATGGAGAATCCTTTGGAGAAAAGAGAAATGGAGAACCAGCAGTGCATGCTGCCAAACTACGAAAACGTATCTTACAACATTTTGACAGGTTCGTTATATGAATAAGTGATATATAGCACTTCCGAGCGTATAAGCGGGATATAAACCAGCAATTACATCCATGCTGAAAAATCGTTACCAATTGATTTTAAACGAATCTCAAGATGTAAAATGCAAAATACAACATGATTTGTTGTATATTACGATCGCGCACAAAGGTTGAGTCCCGGCGGTTTTGGTGTGGTGAAACACGCAAAATGCAAGGGGATGGAAGAAGCCAGATGTGACGGAAGCATCCTGGGTCCGCCGGTGTTCAGGGCGTGGGGAAACGGGAGGGAAAGAAAGCGCCTGTTTTTGGCGTCCGGAATCAAACCTTGTGAGCTTCGCGCGGGAGTTCGATTTTCTGTGCGTTGGTCAAAGGTGGTAGCTTGTTCAGGTCAAAGCGCATGGCAGTGCGGACGGAAAGGCATCGCGCAAATGAACGCCGATGGATTGCCACGGGCCTTCGGCCCTCGCAATGACGAAATATTGGCGGTTTGGCGCGTTGTTGTGGGACGACTTTGCGCATCGTGCCTTGCTGGGGGGCAAGACATTCGGCCCACGGTGCCCTGTTGCGAAAAAGAGACTTGCGAACGGGTCATGCCTCGAAATCCGCCCAGCAATTGGGCGTTTCATAGAGGCGGACTCTTTTCAGGGCGAGCGCGTTGCCGTAGTGCGCCCGGTAGGCGGGTTGCAGGATCTCGAAAGCGATTCGCGCCAGGTTCTCGGCAGTGGGAATCCGTTCCAGGAGTACCGTCTTGTGACCGGGCAGGCTTTGCAGGAAGCGCACGACCGGCTCATCCCGGCAATACGCGAGAAAGGCGTGATCCCAGAGATCAACGACATGCTTCTGGGCGATGGCCTTGACTTCGGAGAAATCCATGAGCATGCCGTTGGCGGCATCCCCCTCGGTTGTGATGGGTTCGCCTTCGAGTGTGATTTCAATCACATAGCGGTGCCCGTGCAGGTTACGGCATTGGCTTTGATGATCCGGGATGCGGTGCCCGGCATCGAAGGACAGGCGGCGGGTGATCTGCATGTGTTGGAACGGATGGATTGGGGCAAGAGTTGGGAAGAGGGCACTTTGCCAAAAGCGCCGCGCATTATAGCATTCGCCATCCCCTTGTTTTCGGAACCGACATGGACGAGCATTTTTTGCGCGTGGAAGAGCATCGGCATGATGCTGCCGGGCTGCTTTACGTCTATCCCGTGGTTTCCCGCCGCGCGGCAGGACTTTCCATCGGCATCAACCTCAATACCAACCGGGCGTGCAACTGGCGCTGTGTCTATTGCCAGGTCGAGAACCTGCAACGCGGTGGCCCGCCGCCCGTTGATCTGGCGCGGCTGGAAGCGGAGCTTTTCGGGTTTCTCGGGAACATCGTGGCGGGGGATTACCTGATGCGCCACGTGCCGCCGGAATGCCGACGGTTGGCGGACATCGCTTTTTCCGGGGAGGGCGAGCCGACGAGCGCGGCAGAATTCGCCGAGGCCGTGCGCTGTGTGGGGGATGTTCTCGAACGCTATCATCTGCTGGGAACCCTGCCGGTGCGCCTCATCACCAATGGCAGTCTCGTGCATCGTCCCAAGGTACGCGCCGCGCTTGCCGTTTTGGCGGAAATCGGCGGCGAGGCGTGGTTCAAGGTGGATCGGGCCGATCCCGGTGGACGTTTGCGCGTCAACCACAGTCGCGCCGCAACCGGACGGGTGCTCGCCAACCTGCGTCTTGCTGCCGGAATTCTCCCGACCTGGGTACAGACTTGCTGGTTTGCCTGGCAAGGGAGGCCGCCGGACGCTGCGAGCCGGGAAGCCTATCTTGCCTGCATCCGGGCGGTGGCGGACATCATCAAAGGCATCCACCTCTATGGCCTGGCGCGACCTTCGCACCAGCCGGAAGCGGGCGACCTGGGGCGTCTGGACGCGGCGGAAATGCTTGCCTGGGGGAGGGAGATCGAGGAAAAAACAAATGTCAAGGTGATCGTTTCACCTTGACATTCTCATTCTTGCGGACAGATGCGTTCAACAGCCACACGCACAAGACCACGTAACCGCCGCGAACTTCCTGATTTTCCCGTATTTGCCGGACCGACCCGACCCACAACCAGTCCTTTCCAGCACGGGCGAACGCGAAACGCGCAGCGGTGTCTCCTTACGCGGGCTTCTTTTGCTTGCTGCGCGCGGACTTCTTGAACTGTTTGAAGAGTTCGGGTTCGAACTCCTTCAGATATTCCAGCACTTCAAAGTCCTCGCGCTTGATGCGGTGGATGTCGATCTGCTCGACATGGACAAGGCGCAGGAGTTCCTGCACGGGTTTGGGCATGTCACGCCCGCTCTCGTAGCGCGAGCCGCCACTTTGCGTCACGCCGATCCTGGACCAGAATTGACGCTGGTTCAGGCCAAGCTTGTGGCGAATGTCGCGGGGAACGACACCTTCGAGGATCTTACCGTTACTCATAGTAGTCTCTCCGTGGGTTGTTGTTAGAGAAGAACGTCATATGCGGAAATACATATGACTCGCGGATTATAAAGGTTTCTGTGAAAAGTTCAAAGACATTTTCATGTTTTTTTCCTTGCGATACAATCTGTAGCTTTTTTGCATACACTGGATGAAGCGATGGCCCTGATTGTTCAAAAATACGGCGGCACCTCGATGGGCAGCCCCGAGCGTATCCGCAATGTGGCCCGCCGCGTCGCCCGTTTCCGGGCGGAAGGGCACCAGGTGGTGGTAGTGGTTTCCGCCATGAGCGGGGAGACGAACCGCCTGATTGCGCTCGCCCGGGAAATCCAGGCGGAGCCGGACCCACGCGAGCTGGATGTTGTGATCTCCACGGGCGAGCAGGTCACAATCGGCCTGCTGGCCATGGCCCTGAAGGAATTGGGCGTGCAGGCCAAGAGCCGCACGGGCGCGCAGGCGCGTATTCTCACCGATGACGCCTTCAACAAGGCGCGCATCCTCTCCATTGATGAGGCCCGAATCCGCGCCGATCTGGAACGCGGCAACGTCGTCGTCGTCGCTGGGTTCCAGGGGATGGATGAGGCAGGCAACATCACGACGCTGGGTCGCGGCGGCTCGGATACCACTGGCGTTGCGCTTGCCGCCGCCCTGAAGGCGGATGAGTGTCAGATCTATACTGACGTTGATGGCGTTTATACAACAGATCCGCGTATCGTGCCGGAGGCGCGCAAGCTCGATACCATTACTTTCGAGGAAATGCTCGAAATGGCGAGCCTGGGATCCAAGGTGTTGCAGATTCGCTCGGTCGAGTTCGCGGGCAAGTACAAGGTCAAATTGCGTGTGCTTTCGAGCTTCGAGGAGGAGGGCGAGGGCACGTTGATTACTGTTGAGGAAGGCAAGAACATGGAACAACCAATCATTTCCGGCATCGCGTTCAACCGTGACGAGGCCAAGCTGACCGTACTGGGCGTGCCGGATCTTCCGGGCATCGCCTATCAGTTGCTCGGCCCTGTCGCTGAGGCCAATATCGACGTGGATATGATCATCCAGAATGTCGGGCGCGATGGCGCGACGGATTTTTCCTTCACCGTAAATCGTTCCGAATTCGAGAAGACCAAGGCGGTGCTGGAAGGTGTGCGCCGCCACATCGGCGCGCGGGAAATCCTTGGCGACAACAAGGTTTGCAAGGTTTCCGCCGTTGGCGTCGGCATGCGCTCGCATCCCGGCGTCGCCAGCCAGATGTTTCGCGCCTTGGCGGAGGAGGGCATCAACATCCAGATGATTTCCACCTCTGAAATCAAGATTTCCGTGGTGCTGGACGAAAAATACCTGGAACTGGCCGTTCGGGTGCTGCACCGTGCTTTCGGCCTTGATGGACAGGTCTGAAATGGAAAAATCCGGGGCCGTGTTCCTGCGGGAACAACGGTTCCGGAAAGTCATTTCGGGTGTCTGATACGCTGTTTTTTTCCTGGCTACGAAGTGAAAGCGCTGGAACATATGTGCCGCACCATTGAGTTTGGATATCTTCCGGAAACGCATCTCCAGTAAAATTTCTGTCCCCGTTCCCTGATTCCCACATGATCCGGTTTTTCAGGATCTATTACCGATCATGAACAAAAACACCGAACAAATGTCTGCTCCGAATGCGCCACTGGAAACGCAGGCGGAGGCCGTGCGAGCCGTTCGTGATGCGAATGCCTTCGCGGCGCGTATCGTTCGCTGGCAGCGAGAAAATGGGCGGCATGGTCTGCCCTGGCAGGGAACGTGTGATCCGTATCCGATCTGGCTCTCCGAAATCATGTTGCAACAAACGCGGGTGGGCGTGGTGCTGGATTATTTTCCGCGCTTCCTGGCACGATTTCCGGATGTCCAGGCGCTTGCTGCCGCGCCGCAGGAAGAGGTGCTCGCCCTGTGGGCGGGCTTGGGTTATTACGCACGCGCCCGTAACCTGCACGCCTGCGCTCGCCAGATCGCGCATGAGCACGATGGAATCTTCCCCCAAACGGCAATGCTGCTGGCCGCGCTGCCCGGCATTGGCCGTTCCACTGCAGCCGCCATCGCCGCCTTTGCCTTCCATGAGCGCGCGCCCATTCTGGACGGCAATGTGAAGCGGGTACTGTGCCGCCATTTCGCCATTGAGGGTGTGCCGGTAAGCGCGGTGGAAAAGTCGCTTTGGAATCTCGCGGCCTCGCTGCTGCCTGCCGCGCCGGAGATGCCTGCCTATACCCAGGGATTGATGGATCTGGGCGCGATACTTTGCCTTGCCCGCGAGCCGCGCTGCCTCCCTTGCCCGCTCCGGAAGCGTTGCCGCGCCCATCGGGAAGGGCGCACACAGAGCCTGCCCACACCCAGGACGCCCACAGTCCGGCCCAGTCGCAAGGCAAGCTTCCTGCTGGTTACGGATGGCGAACACATCCTTCTGGAACGGCGTCCGCCCAGCGGCGTCTGGGGCGGGCTGTTCGCCCTGCCGGAAGGCCGGGAGTGGATTTCTCGCCTGAAGCTCCATGCCGTCCCGCTCCAGCCTCTACCGTTCCGGGAACATGTCTTTACCCACTTCCGCCTGGAAATTTCCCCTTTCCTGTGCCAAGTCGCGCAGATGCCGGAACTTCCGGATGACAGTCTTGTCTGCGTGACGCTCTCAAACGCCCAAAAATCCGCCATCCCTGCCCCGGTTGCGCGCCTGCTGGAGGAAGTGCAGAAAAGGGAGGATTGAAAACAGGGGGCAAGAACATAAAAAGCGAAACGCAAAGACCTTGCGGTCTTTGCGTTTCGAGGATTCCCCGAGGGAATGAGGCGTTCAGAGTTCGATCAAGCCTTCGATCTCCTGCAATTTGTGCCGGGCAAGCGCAAGATTGGCCTTGCTCTTGTCCAGCACGAAGTACAGGAAGATCCCTTTCGATTTCGCAATCGGGCGGATGATGTGATATTGCTTACCCAGCGTAATCAGGATATCTTCGATGACATCGTTGAGCTTGAGGGATTTCATCGTCGCCAGCTTCGCGCGCACCACTTCCGTGTTGCCAGCGGCGGCAAGCTCGATATCCACACCAGAACCCGCGGAACCAAGCAACAGGCCACTGTTGGCGTCCACCACCGCAGCGACCAGGGAGCCGTTGACGGTCAGTGCCTCGTGCAAGGATTGTTGAATACTGCTCATGTTTGCTTCTCCTTTTCAAGTGAAAAACCTCTGTCGCCAATGGCAACAGAACGAATGATAAGGTATTACACCTCGCTCATTTTTGCAACAACTTGTTTTGCGTAGTAGGTCACCTTGCCCAGCACGGCGTCCTTCGATGTTGCGACACTCAGGATCATGGCGCAGCGCGGATTGTGGATGTCCATGATGAAGATATAGCCAGACTCGCTTTCGATGGTGATGCTCTGGTGGAAATTCCCGGTGCCAATCTCCTTTACTGCCATGTCCCCGATCGCGGAAATGGAACTCGACAGGGCAGAAAGCTTCGTCCCTTCGGCTTCGGACATGGCGACCGCCGCGACATCAAAGCCATCCTTGGTGGCGATGACGGCGCTCCTGATCCCCATATCGTGCAGCTTCTCGACGAACAACTTGAGGATGTACTTGGCCTTGGCGCGCAGCTCGTCACTGACCAGCGATGGCGATTGCTCGAAAGGATCGTTCGATGTTTGCGTGGAATTCACAGTTTTGCCTCCATTTGAACCAGCAGCAAATCCAATACCCATAAAACCTGCTCCCGCTTGCGCACATCCGCCGCGATCACGGGGAAGACCATGTGATGTTTTTGCATCATTTCGGTGAAATCCTTGAGCGCAGGCTGACGGGATTCGTCCATCTTGCTGATGACGACCACGCAGGACGTGCCCTGGATCAACTCCTTGAAATATTTGAGATAGGTTGCCAGATTCGCAAGCGGGTCCGGCTGCGTGTGGTCGATCAGGATGACGAGTCCCAGTGCGCCCTGCGCGAGCACCTTCCACATGAAGGAAAAACGCTCTTGCCCCGGTGTGCCATAGAGCCGGAGACGTTCTGCCCGGCCAAGGGAAATCTCTCCGTAGTCAAGCGCCACGGTCGTCATGTCCTTGCCGATTGCATCGGGATCGCTGCTCTGCACGTCTGTGCAGACCACGGGGATTTCGCTCACGGCCTGGATTGCCGTTGTCTTGCCCGCGCCAACCGTGCCAGTAAACAATATTTTGTGTTCGATCATGGGAAATCAGGCCGAAGAAAGCCCCAGACCAACGCGAATCCGCCGCAGCAAGCCGCGCAGCCCGCCCACTGCGGATGCTTGCCCTGTCGAGGGTTCCCGTGTTTCTGGAGAGGATGGATGTGGTGGGCGCGCGGCGTGTTTCGAGGCGTTCTCCTCGGCTTCTGACGCGAGAAACTGGATGTATCCGGCGTGTTTCAGGTCGCGCAGGAATTGCAGGCAGATTTCCCGGGGCTGTTCGGAACGTTCGGAAAGTTCGGAGAGCGTCATGCTCCGTGCGCCCAGCATGGCCGCCATACGCCAGGAACTGCGGTTTCCGGCGAGCAGGTCGGGCGACGGCCAACGCACCAGTTCCAGGCGAACGTTGTCCGGCACACTTTCTTCTGTTGAAGAAGATTGCGGGGGAAGTTGCGCATGGGCCGACTCCGGCTGCGAAGCGCGTTTTTCGCGCAAAAAAGCCTCGACCTGCTTCAATTGCCCTGCCAACTGGAAGGCATGCAGCGGTGACTTGCAACGCAAGATCTGGTGGGAGGAATTGGTGAGCGTCGGGGCTGTGCTGATCCACAACACGACCTGCTCCGTCTCGATCTGGGAGCGCAGCAGCGAGATGACTTCCGTTGGGTGGATTTCTGTCCCGAATACAACAAGATCGACTTCCAGCGAACGCTGGAAATTCCAATCCACATTTCCCTGGGTACCATAGAGGGACATCACCGATTTCAGCAGCACAAGATCCTTGTGCGCACAACCGACGGCTGTATAACTCACGGAAATCACCTGATCTTCCAAGGCGGTATCTGCGTTGTCCTGTATCATGATCGCCTCATTGCCTATGAATCAAGCATCCCCGACGGCCTGTTTTGAATGAGTCGGCATGATACCCTGCTTGATGACACAAAGCAACACGCCCTCACAGGAAAGGCAAGCATTTTCCGATGTGCTTTCCGTTCATACCACGCTTTCCTGCGTTGTCGAAACATTCTTTCACCTTTCACCGGGCGCAATTTTTGCGTGGGAATGATATCCTAAACGGGAGTATTTTTCGCGTATCGCAGCCAGATCCGCAAATGCCGTAGTTTTTCTTCCGGGGCGCTGTCGGGGAATAACACCAGAGTTTGACGTCCGGGAACATCTTCTTCTTGCCAGGAAAAGATACAAAGCCAAGACAGAATCATTGCGCCGGGGCAGAGGGTGACGGCAGTCGTTTGCCGGGCGTCGCCGACTTCCAGTCTGCCGTCCGCATGCAAGACCAGACGCGACGGCATCGCCCGCCACTGGCGAAATGCCATGGCAAATCCAAGCGCAATGCCCCCGGTCAGCAACAGGCGCGCAAAGAAAGGCCACGGTGTTGCAAGAACACCCAATGTCGCCAGAAAATGCGTCGCGGCAAGAAGGGTGAGAAAAACACGAGAATGGCCCAAGTCAATGAAGAGCGGAAAACGCAACATCTGCGGGGCCTTTCTCCGACAATATTATGTGAGTCGCTTGAACACCAAAGTCCCGTTTGTGCCGCCAAAGCCGAAATTGTTGTTGAGCGCGATGTCGATCTTCATCTCCCGCGCCGTATTGGCGCAATAATCGAGATCGCATTCCGGATCCTGGTTGAAGATGTTGATGGTCGGCGGGGAAAGCTGATGATGGATTGCCAGCACGGTAAACAACGATTCGATGCCGCCCGCGCCGCCCAGAAGATGGCCGGTCATGGATTTCGTGGAATTCACCACGAGCTTGTAGGCCGCCTCGCCAAAGGCGAGCTTGATGGCATCGGTTTCATTCTTGTCGCCCAACGGTGTCGATGTGCCGTGGGCATTGACGTATTGCACCTCGTCAGGATTGACGCCCGCGTTCTTCAGGGCGACCAGCATGCAGCGCCGGGGACCGTCCGCATCAGGCGCGGTGATGTGATGTGCGTCGCCACTCATGCCGTAGCCAATGAGTTCCGCGTAGATGCGTGCCCCTCGCGCCTTCGCGTGTTCGTATTCCTCCAAAACGATGACGCCCGCGCCCTCGCCCATGACAAAACCATCCCGCTCCCGATCCCACGGGCGGCTGGCCGTGGCGGGATCATCATTGCGGGTGGACAAGGCGCGCGCCGCGCAGAAGCCACCCACACAAGTCGGGGTAATCCCGGCCTCGGCGCCGCCGGCAACCATCACATCCGCGTCGCCATATTCAATGATGCGTCCCGCCTCGCCGATGGAATGCGTACCGGTGGTGCAGGCGCTTACCATCGCAAGGTTTGGCCCCTTGAAACCATAGCGGATGGAGAGGTTGCCGGAAATCATGTTGATGATGAGCGAGGGGACGAAAAAGGGCGTCACCCGGCGAGCGGTCATGATCGGGCTATCGTTGATGATGGAAGGGTTGGCCCGGATGCCGTCCTCAATGGATCCCAGCCCGCCGATCCCCGAACCGATGCAAATGCCGATCCGCTCCGCGTCGGCCTGCTCTTCTTCCAGCCCGGCATCGCGCACGGCCTGGATGCCCGCAGCCATGCCAAAGTGGATGAAACGATCCATGCGGCGCGCTTCCTTGGGAGAAAGGTAGCTGCCGAGATCGAAGTTCTTCACTTCTCCGGCAATGCGACTATGGAAGGTGGAACACTCGAACCGGGTCAACATGCCGATCCCGGAACGTCCCGCCAGGATGTTCCCCCATGCTTCCTCAACCGTATTGCCCACGGGACTCACGATCCCAAGCCCGGTGATGACGACTCTGCGACGCGCCAAGATGCACTCCAATCAACTCAGACAAGAAGGCCGACAACACCGCGAAAGCGGGCGTCGGCCGCTGGAAAAATCATTTCTGATCGTCTTCCGGCACTCTGTGGGCGATGATGTAGTCGATCGCCTGCTGTACGCCCGTGATCTTTTCCGCTTCCTCATCCGGAATCTCGGACCCGAATTCTTCCTCAAGGGCCATCACCAGTTCCACTGCATCGAGCGAATCCGCGCCCAGATCTTCCTGGAACGAAGAGTCGTTCTTGATATCGTTCTCCGGCACGCCCAACTGCTCGGCGACGATCTTCCTGACACGCTCCTCGACTTGCTGTTTCAACTCGTCTGCGGAAATGTTGCTCATCGAAAACTCCTTCCCTCTTGGGGGTGTGAAAAAACTGCGCTAGTTTACCAAAACCCGGCAAACTTAGAAATCATCATCCGCCTTTTGGCGGATTGCAAAGGCTTTTTGCCGTCAATCCATGAACATGCCGCCATTCACATGCAATGTCGCGCCCGTGATATAGGCCGCGCCAGGCGAGGCGAGGAAGGCGACTGCGGCGGCAACGTCTTCCGGCGCGCCCATGCGGCCCAGCGGAATATTGCGCAACAAGGCGGACTTCAGCTCTTCGGAAAGCCCGCTGGTCATGTCCGTGGCGATGAAGCCCGGCGCGACGCAATTGACCGTCACGTTCCGGCTGCCCAGTTCCCGCGCCAGCGCCTTCGTCAGTCCGGCGACGCCAGCCTTGGCGGCGCAATAGTTGGCCTGCCCGGCATTGCCCGCATGGCCGACGATGGAAGTGACGTTGATGATACGCCCTTTCCGCGCTTTCATCATGCCGCGCATCACGGCGCGGGAAAGGCGGAAGACGGCCTTCAGGTTGGTCTCGATCACCGCGTCCCACTCCTCGTCCTTCATGCGCAAGGTGAGGTTGTCGCGGGTGATGCCCGCGTTATTCACCAGGACACTGACCGCGCCGAACTCCTGTTCAATCTTGGCGAGCACGGCCTCGACGCCTGCGGAGTCGCGCACGTCCAATGCCGTGCCGCGTCCTTTCGCGCCTGCGGCGCGCAGCGCGGCGGAAATCTCTTCCGCGCCCTTCTCGCTGGTCGCTGTGCCCACCACGGTTCCGCCCTGGCGGGCGAGTTCCAACGCCACAGCCCGACCAATTCCGCGTGAAGCGCCGGTCACGAGCACGATTTCATTTTGTAACATGTGTCTTTTCCTTCCTCATTCCAGGCCAAGGTTCTCGTCGATTGCCGCCCTGTCGGCGAGCGCGATGCCGTGCACACCATCGGCGCAACGTTTCGCAAGCCCGGCGAGCACCTTGCCGGGGCCGCATTCGACGATCCGGGAGACGCCCATTTCCGCCATCCGGCGGATGGTCTCCACCCAGCGCACCGGATGATGCGCCTGCCGGACGAGGGCAGCGCGAATCCGGGCAGGGTCGCTCTCCAGCGCCACGTCCACGTTGTTCAGCACAGGAATCTTCGGCGGCTTGAGGTCGATTTCGGCGAGCCGCGCCGCGAGAACCTCCGCCGCCGGACGCATGAGCGACGCGTGGAAGGGCGCAGAAACCGGCAAGGGCAGTGCCCGCTTGGCGCCTCTCGCCTTGCAGGCGGCCATCGCCCGTTCCACGGCGGTCTTGTGTCCAGCGATCACGGTCTGACCGACGGCATTGAAATTCACGGCTTCCACGATTTCGTTCCCGGCCGCTTCGGCGCAGGCAGCGATAATGTCCGCGTCGGCAAGACCCATGATTGCCGCCATGGCCCCCGTTCCCAGCGGCACGGCTTCCTGCATGGCTTGCGCGCGCAGGCGCACGAGCGGCACGGCCAGTTCGAAATCGAGCGCGCCCGCGGCCACCAGCGCCGCGTATTCGCCCAGGCTGTGCCCGGCCAGTACGGCGGGCGTCCCGCCCCCTTTTTCTTGCCACAAACGCCACACGGCAACGCCCGCCGTGAGCATCACAGGCTGGGTATTGACTGTTTCCGCCAGTCGTTCGGCGGGGCCTTCGGCCACCAGCGCCCAGAGATCCTCGCCCAGCGCGGCGGAGGCCGCAGCGAAGGTCGCGCGCACCACCGGCGCGTCGCCATAGGCAGCCATCATTCCGACGGATTGGGATCCCTGTCCGGGAAAGACAAACGCGAACACCATTTTTTCCTTGTTCCTCAAAATGTCAGGAGCACCGCGCCCCAGGTGAATCCGCCGCCCACACCTTCGAGCAACACATTCTGCCCGCGCCGGATGCGGCCATCCCCGACGGCTTCCGCAAGCGCGAGCGGGACGGAGGCGGCAGAGGTGTTGCCGTGCCGGTCGACGGTGGCGACCACTTTCTCATGGGATAGGCCCATCTTCCGGCTGCTTGCCTCAATGATGCGGATATTGGCCTGGTGTGGCACCAGCCAGTCGAGATCGTGTGTTTCCAGGCCCGCCGCCGCGCAGCATTCCCGCGCCGCCTCGGTAAGCACGCGCACGGCATTCTTGAAGACGGCCTGCCCTTCCATGCGCAGAAAAGGGTCGCCCGTCACGGCGCCGTTTTCCACCCGGCCCGGAACGGAAAGAATCCCGGCGAGAGCGCCATCGGCATGCAGGGCGCTTGCCCGGATGCCGGGTTCCCCGGCGGCTTCCAGCACCACCGCGCCCGCGCCGTCGCCGAACAGGACGCAGGTGGCGCGATCCTGCCAGTCGAGGATGCGGGAGAAAGTCTCCGCGCCCACGACGAGCGCCTTCCTGTGCGCGCCGGCGCGAATGAACTTGTCGGCCACGGCGAGCGCGTAGACGAAGCCGCTGCACACTGCCTGCACGTCGAAAGCCGTCGCGCCCCGGTTGCCCAATTCCCCCTGCAAGAGGCAGGCGGTGCTGGGAAAGATGAAATCGGGCGTCGAGGTTGCCACGATGATGAGATCGAGTTCCTCCGCCGCGCAATTGGCCATCGCAAGCGCCTGTGTGGCGGCGAGCGCGGCCATCCGGCAGGAGGTTTCTCCCGGCGCGGCCAGGTGCCGGGCGCGAATGCCCGTGCGGGTGAAGATCCATTCGTCGCTGGTGTTGATGCCGCGCCGGACGAGATCATCGTTCGTGACTGGCGCGCCGGGCAGGTAGCCGCCCACGCCAGTCACGCGGGCATAGGCTGCCGGAGGATGCGTCGTCGTCATGAAGCACTGCTCTCCCTCTCGGCAGCGCCGTTTTCCGCAGGCTCTTCTTCCGGTTTCGGGGCTGCCTGCCAGGCGCGTGGGTCCTGAAGGCGGTCGGAGATGCGTTCCACCAGACCATTGCTGGCTGCTTCGTAGGCGCGGGCAATGGCATGCGCAAAGGCATAGGCATCTGCCGAGCCGTGGCTTTTCACGCTGATGCCCTTCAGTCCCAGCAGGCAGGCGCCGTTGTAGGCGCGATGGTCGATGCGTGCCTTGAAGCCGCGCAGCACCGGCAGGATGAAGAGGGCGGAAATCTTCGTGAAGAGGTTGCGCCCGAAGGCGTCCTTCAGGTTGCGGGTCAGCATCTGCGCCAGTCCCTCGGAGGTCTTGAGCGCCACGTTGCCCACGAAGCCGTCACAGACGATCACATCCGCATCGCCCATGTAGATGCCGTCCCCCTCGATGTTGCCGATGAAGTTGAGGCTGGAGGCGCGCAGGAGCGGCGCGGCTTCCTTCACCACCCGGTTGCCCTTGATGTCTTCCGCGCCGATGTTGAGCAGGGCGACGCCGGGCGCTTCCTTGTGGTCGAGCGCCGACGCGAGCATTGCCCCCATGAGGCCGAACTGGAACAGGTGTTCCGCCTCGCAATCCACGTTCGCGCCCAGGTCAAGCATGTAGACGTGCCCCTTGATGGTCGGCAGTACGCTGCAAATCGCCGGACGGTCAATGCCCGGCAACATCTTGAGGACGAAGCGGGAAATCGCCATCAGCGCCCCGGTATTGCCTGCGGAGACGCAGGCGTGCGCCTTGCCGGAGTGCACCAGGTTGATTGCCACCCGCATCGAGGAATCCTTTTTTTTCCGGAGCGCCAGGGCGGGCGATTCGTCCATGCCCACCACCTCGCTTGCGTGATGAAGGGAAAAACGCCCGGCAAGCGGGGAGGAGGGAGGCAGCAGGGGGCGCAGCAGGGCTTCCTGTCCCACGAGGATGGCCTTTGCCTCGGGATGGGCGGCAAGGAAATCCAGCGCCGCCGGCACGGTGACGGCAGGGCCGTGGTCGCCGCCCATGCAGTCGATTGCGATGGTATGTGACATCAGACGTAGAACGGTCTCGGATGAGGCGCAAAAGAAAAGCAGGCAGCCCGCGAAGAACGGACGGAGTGCTGCCTGCCGGACGACCTGGGGATTATTCGTCCCGGGCCTTCAGCACCTTCTTGCCCCGGTAGAAGCCGGAGGGCGAAACATGGTGGCGCAGATGCGTTTCTCCCGTTGTGGATTCCACCGCGAGCGGCGGCTGCGCGAGGAAATCGTGCGCGCGATGCATGCCGCGCTTGGATGGGGACTTCTTGTTCTGTTGAACGGCCATGATGGTCAAACTCCAAAAAAATCGTTCAGTGTGAAAAATGAAAATTTGCTCAGCGCGCCTTCAGGCTGGAAAGCACGCTGAAAGGATGCGCCCCGCTGACGACACCGGCGGGCCGGGGCGCAGCGCATGCGGCGTGGCGCGGCGCGACTGGCAGGGCAAGGAGAATCTCCTCCTCGATCAGTTCTGCAAGATCAAGCGCCCCTGTCAGGGGCAGGAAATCCAGTCGCTCATCCTCCAGTTCTTCCGGAGTGATGCTGGAATCAATCTCCTCCACGAGTTCCAGAAGGCGCTCGATTACCAAGGTTTCCTCCACCGCTTCCAGACAACGCTGGCAGACAAGCGACAGGACGCCCCGCACTTCGAGACGCAGACGCGCCTCTCCGTTCTCGCCCGGTATGCCTTCAAGGACAAAGGCAACTTCGCCTTCCCGATGCGCAAGCAGATCGTCAAGGCGCGGGAAGGCCCGCAAACCCAAAACGCCTTCCAGGCGCCGGGATTCACGGCAGAAACGACGGGCATCAATCACGGGCGCTTGCGACATGGGAAGCGGATGATATTATTTTTGCCCCGTGAAGTCAAAGTTCAGCAGGGCAAACGCACTGTCCTGGCGGACGGCAATGAAAAACCCTTCCGGAACAAAGGCCGTTCGCTTTCTTCCACGCTGGGCGCATCTGTCATGGAAAAGGAACTTCATTGCCGTCCGCCAGGACAAAGATTTTTCTTGCATGATTCCTCGCACATCGGTACTGAAGAAAAAGTGTAAAAAGACTTGACAAGACGAGTTTTCATATGTCATAATTTGCGGGCGGCAGGCAATCTTATCGCCGTAGGGGTGGGTTTCAAACCCGCCCTGCGTGGGATCCCCACTTGTAGGAAGTCATTTCCGCGCTGATCACGCATTGCGTCTTGGTCATTTTCGCGTCTCTCGCGCCGTTTTCCCCTTTTCTTCCCAGATGTGCATCAAGGCCGCGCTCCGCTTGTCGGAGCGCGGCCCAGTTTTTTTGGGGGGGGGGGGTCCGGCGCTTCCAGCGAGCAATCCGGAACTTCCGAAGAGCAATCCGAAACGTCCGGGGAAGCCGAGTGCATTTTGTTCCTGCCCTGCCCGTCGAGTGGGTTTGCTGCCCGGATTTGAGAGGAAAAGATCATGCCTTCCAGTTACATTCCCCGTGCCGATGGTACGTTCCTGGAGCGGACGAAGAATTTCTACGCTTATAACCCGGCAATCAAATGAAAAATATACATCTAGTCCGAAAAAATCGTAACTTATTGATTTATTTGATATTCAAGGGTCGACATTATTCAAATAATGATTGCCGGTTTAATAACATGCCGCCCAAAAACTCTATAAATTCATAGCACACGGCATAATACCGAACGCAATACGGCAAGACGCACGAATATGATAAACGCGACTATGCGAGAGGCTTGTTCAGGGTTTCCCTGGCTCAAACCGCCTTCAACAACAAAACTCCACCAATGGACGCCATGGACATCCGGCATGCTCTTCATCCACAATTCTTCTGCCATCCCACGCGGATTGAATCGTACAGGATGCGACAATTACCATCACCGTGGATGGCGATTCCTATCTGTTTAAAAACGCGCTGCGCAATCTGATCCTGCGTTACATGAATGATCCAGGAGAAACGCGGGCTGTCGCGGGCGCTGTCCTGGTGCGAAACTCCAGATTGAATCTCGTCACCAAGATACAAGAATGGGATTATTTTCACGGTATCGCTGCGATCAAGCGTCTGCAAAGTTTCTTCCACGGCACGCTGGTCGCGCAGGGC
>JAISLJ010000212.1 GCA_031290955.1 Zoogloeaceae bacterium
GAACTCGCGATAAACCGCCACCGGGCATTACTCCGGTGTGTGGAGATGCTTTGTACACACATCGGTCAGCCGCGTTTCGTGCTCTACTGTGCCATCCCGGCGCGCCACGCGCCGCAATACGGAGCCGTCCGCCTGGAGCGCGAATGTCCTTTTGCGCGCCCAGTTTCCGGTCTTGACATCACGCATGGCCTGGAGCAATTCCGCGCCGATATCGCGATTCTTGTCTCTTTCGACAAGCTCGTTTTCAGTCATCATGTTCATTTCCTCCTTGCTGTCTCTTCAACACATTCCGGCGAAGCGCCGCTGACTTCCTCCAACGTTCCAGCTGAACAAACATCAAAAGAAAAAAATGCGGCGCTCCGCGCCGGAGGGAGGACACCCTCTCTCGCCCCTGCCGGGGCACTCTCCCCCGCCAAGCGGGGGAGAGAAAAGCAAGCGAGGCAAGCGTCCACGGAAATATCGCAAACCGCCAAATCCTCGTCATTGCGAGGGCCGCAGGCCCGTGGCAATCCACACCCCGGTTGGGTGCCTGCAAAACGCATGGATTGCCGCGTCGCTACGCTCCTCGCAGTTTTGGCGTTTGCGGAAGAAATCGCCGCCCGCTTCCCCGAATCCTCCCCTCGCTGTGTAGATACCCATGCGTGGGGAGCACGGAAAAGAACGGCTACCGGGTAACGCTCGTCCGCAGATACCCATGCGTGGGAAGCGAGAGGATCCGTATGCGCGGAAGTGAGGGAATCACAAACAATGGGCGCGGCGAGGGAAAAGGCGTTGCGCGGGAGGGCGAAGGGAAAGGCGCTCATGGAGAAAGGTTCAGCGGATGATGCCGCGTTTGGAAAGGGCGAGGAAATCCACGAAGCGCTGTACGTCGGGCGCGGTCTCGGCCATTTCCGCAAGCTTTTGCCGGGCTTCGTCGAGCATCAGCCCGGATTTATAGAGCACGCGGTAGGCGCGTTTCAGGGCCATGATGGCATCGGCGGAAAAACCGCGCCGCTTCAGACCTTCCACATTGATGCCATAGGGAGACGCCGTATTGCCAGCCGCCATCAGGTAGGGCGGCACGTCTTGCAAGATGACCGTCCCGACGGCCGTCATGACGTGCGCGCCAATGCGGCAAAACTGGTGCACACCCGTGTAGCCGCCCAGGATCGCCCAGTCGTCGATGCGCACATGGCCCGCCAACTGGGCATTGTTGGCGAAGATGGCATGGTCGCCCACCTGGCAATCGTGCGCGATGTGCACGTAGGCCATGATCCAGTTATCGTTGCCAATGCGCGTCACGCCCTGATCCTGCACTGTGCCGATGTTGAAGGTGCAGAATTCGCGGATGGTGTTGTTGTCGCCGATTTCAAGGCGTGTGGGTTCGCCCGCGTACTTCTTGTCCTGCGGCGCTTCCCCCAGCGAGGAAAACTGGTAGATGCGGTTTTCCCGGCCAATGCGCGTGTGACCGCTGATGACGACATGCGGACCGACGAGGGTATCGTCGCCAATCTCCACCTGCTCGCCGATGATGGAATACGGGCCGACGCGCACATTCGCGCCCAGCCTCGCGCCGGGATGCACGATGGCGGTCGGGTGGATGCTGGCATTCACGCGACGATATCCTGCTTGGCGCACATGAGTTCGGCTTCTGCCACCACCGCGCCATCGACTTGCGCGCTGGCCTGGTATTTCCAGACATTGCGCACCCGCCGCTTGCTCTCCACGAAAAGATGCAACTGGTCGCCGGGCATGACCGGCTTCTTGAAGCGCGCCTGGTCAATGCCAACGAAATAGAAAACGGAATCCTCCGTCGGTTTTGCCTCCATGGTCCGGAACGAGAGGATGCCCGCCGCCTGCGCCAGCGCCTCAAGGATCAGCACGCCCGGCATGACCGGATGATGTGGGAAATGCCCCTGGAAGAAAGGTTCGTTGATGGTCACGTTCTTGTAGGCGTGGATGGATTTGCCCAGTTCCAATTCCAGTACGCGGTCGACCAGCAGGAAGGGATAACGGTGGGGCAGGTGTGCCAGGATTTGATGAATATCCATGATTAGTCCTTTTTTGCTTTTGCAAGCGTTTCCTCAAGTTCGGCGACGCGCCGCGCAAGATCGCCCAGGCGTCTCAAATGCGCGGCATTGCGCAGCCATTGCTGGTGGGTTTCCAGCGGGTAGAGCGCCGTGTATTTGCCCGCTTCGGCAAGGCTCTTCATAACCATCGTCCCTGGCGAAATCTCGGTGTGGGGCGCAAGGTGCAAATGGCCCAGGATCATGGCCGCGCCGCCAATGGCCGAATGATGGCCGATCCGGGTACTCCCCGCGATCCCGGCGCAACCGGCGATGACCGTATGTTCGCCGATCACGCAGTTGTGACCGATCTGGATCTGGTTGTCCAGCTTCACGCCATCGCCGATCACGGTATCTTCCAGCGCCCCCCGGTCGATGCTGGTGTTGGCGCCGACCTCCACATCATCGCCGATCACCACCCTGCCAATCTGGGGAATCTTGACCCAAGCGCCCGCGCCGTCGGCGGAAAAATCCGGGGCAAAGCCAAAGCCATCCGCGCCGATCACCGCGCCGCCGTGGAGAATGGCGCGCGCGCCGATCCGGCAACCGGGATAGATCACGACATGGGCGTGGATCACGCTTTGTTCGCCGATTTCCACATCCGCGCCGATCACGGCATGGGCATGCACCGTCACCCGCTCGCCCAACCGGACGCCCGGGCCGATCACCGCGCCCGCGCCCACATGGCAGGAAGCCGGAATCTCGCTTTCCACCACCGCCGACGGATGCACACCGGGCGTGTGGCGCGGCGGCGGATGCAGGAGCGCCGTCAGCCGGGCGTAATAGGCGTAGGGATTCGGCGTCAGGATGGCGGCAAGTCCCGGCGGCAGGCGCGATGCCTCCTCAGGCCGGAGGATGACCGCGCTTGCCTGGGTGGTTGCCAGCGCGGCGCGAAAACGCGGCTGCGCGAAAAAGGCAATCTCCCCGGCCCGGGCGTTTTTCAGGGGCGCGACCGCCCGGATGGCGCAACGCGCCTCGCCTTGCGCTTCCCCGCCCAGACGCGCCACAATGGCCGCGAGCGTCCATGTCGTCACGCCTGCGGCGGGTTTCATTATTTGGCGTCCGACAACGCCTTGATGACCTTGTCGGTGATGTCCAGCCGGGGATTCACCCACACCGCGTCCTGGAAGATCAGGTCGAATTTCTCGCCTTCGGCAATCTGCCGGATGGCCTTGTTGGCCTTTTCGATGATGGCCGCGTTGGCTTCGTTCTGGCGCAGGTTCAGGTCTTCGCGGAACTCGCGCTGCTTCCTCTGGAAATCACGCGAAAGCTCACTGAATTCGCGCTCCTTGTCGCGCCGCTCTTTCTCCGACATGGTGAGCGCATTCTTCTCGGCATTCTCCTGCAAGCCCTGGAGTTGCCGGGCAAGGCGCTGCAAATCCTGATCGCGCTTGCTGAATTCCGCCTCGATGGCCTGGGCGGCCTTGACGGCCTCCGGCGCGGTGCGGAAGATGCGCTGGGTATCCACGTAGCCGACCTTGAGATCGGCGCTCGCCTGCGCGAGCACCGGCGCGGACAGGACGGCAAAGGCCATCAGGATGCAAAGACGGGCGAAAGGAAGGGTGTTGTTGATTTTCAAGTTCATACTCCTGCGTCAAAAAGTGGTGCCCAGTTGGAACTGGAAGGCTTCGGTATCATCGCCCGGCTTCTTGTTGAGCGGCGCGGCGATGCTGATTTTCAGGGGGCCGACCGGCGACAGCCAGGAAAGGGAAAAGCCGGTGGACATCCGCACGCTGTCATCGTAGTTGCGACTCTTCTTGCCGGTGCCGTACACCTGCCCGACATCGAAGAACCAGCCCATGCGCATGGATTTGTCCTGGCCCGGAATGCCCCAGAGAATTTCGGCATTGGCCACGACCTTGCGGTTGCCGCCCAGGCGCTCGTCCTCGTAGCGTTCATCGGCAGGCCCCAGGCTGGCCGAAGCATAGCCGCGCACGGAATCGATCCCGCCCGCGTAGAAATTCTTGTAGAAGGGCAAGCCATCCTGGTTGCCATAGCCATCGCCGATGCCCAGGTCGGCATTCAGCATGAGGGTGAAGCTCTTGGTGAGCGGGAAGAAGCGCTGGTACTTGTAGCTCAGCTTCCAGTATTTCAGGTCCCCGCCCGGCAGGGCAACTTCAAGGCCCAGGCGCTGGTAGGCCCCGCGGGTGGGAAAGATGTAGCTGTCCTTGCTGTCGCTCGTCCAGCTTGCCATGATCGGGATCGATATGTTGGACTTGCCGTAGTCCTGCACGAAATCAATATAGCGTTGCGGACTCAGGTCGTCGAAGACATCAATCTTGGTATGGTCGACCGTCGCGGAAAGGCCAATGTACTCGCGCTCGGAGATGGGAAAGCCAAAGCGGATGCCAACGCCGGTCGAGGCCGTCTTGTAATCCCCCAAGTCCAGTATGGTATCCGAGGGATCGAAACGGCGATGGTAGAAATCAAAGCCCTGGCTGATGCCATCCAGCGTGAAATAAGGGTCGGTGTAGGAAACCGAGATGTTGCGGTTCAGCTTGCTGGTATTGAGGCCCAGCGAGAGATTCTTGCCGCTGCCGAAGATGTTGTCCTGTGAGATGCCGCCGGAGAGCATGAGCTTTTCTTCCCGGGAGAAGCCCACGCCAGCCATGACGTTCCCCGTCGGTTTCTCCGTGACCTTGAGGTTCACGTCCACCTGGTCGGCAGTGCCCTGCACCGGCGGCGTTTCCACTGCCACTTCGGAAAAGAAGCCCAGCTTGTCCACCCGCTCGCGCGAGAGCGTCACCTGTTCGGAATTGAGCCAGGCGCCTTCCATCTGGCGGACTTCGCGGCGCACCACCTCGTCGCGCGTCCGGGTATTGCCGGCGATGTTCACCCGGCGCACATAGACGCGCTTGCCCGGATCAATGAAGATGGTGAACGCCACCTGCTTTTTCTCCGCGTCGATTTCCGGCGCGGCATTGACGTTGGCGAAGGCGTAGCCCTGTTCGGAGAGCTTGTCGCTGATGCGCTTCGTGGTGTTGTTCAGTTCCTCGCGGGAGAAGACCTGCCCCGGTTGCAGGGGCACCAGGGCGCGCAGTTCCTCTTCCGGCAGGATCAGGTCGCCCGCCAGTTTGATGGCGGAAATGCGGAAGCGATCACCCTCGGTGACGTTGATGGTGATGTAGATATCCTCGTGATCCGGCGACATGCTCACCTGCGTGGAATCGATGGAAAATTCCAGGTAGCCCCGGTTCATGTAGAACGAGCGCAGGCGCTCCAGGTCGGAGGAAAGTTTCTGGCGGGAATACTGGTCGTTCTTGGTGTACCAGGTGAGCCAGCCGGGCGTGGTCTGCTCGAACAAATCCAGCAAATCCTTCTCGCGGAAGCTCTCGCCGCCCACGATGTTGATTGCCTTGATGGTCGCCGTCTCGCCTTCGGTGATGTTGAAGCTGATGCCGACGCGGTTGCGCTCAAGGGGCGTCACCGTGGTCGTGATCCCGACGCTGTATTTCCCCTTGGTGAGATACTGGCGCTTCAGCTCCTGCTCGGCCCGTTCCAGGAGCGCCCGGTCGAAGATCTGGGTTTCCGCGATGCCCATCGTCTTCAGGGCCTTCAGGATCTGATCCTTCTCGAAGGATTTCATGCCGACAAAATCGATGGCGGCAATTGCCGGACGTTCCTGCACCACGACCACCAGGACATCATTTTCCGCCTCGATGCGCACATCCCGGAAGAAGCCGGTCGCAAACAAGGTCTTGATGGCCTGCGCGGCCTTTTCGTCATCGAAAGTGTCGCCGACCTTGACCGGCAGGTAGGAAAACACCGTCCCCGCTTCCGTCCGCTGGATGCCTTCGATGCGGATATCGCGGATGGTGAAGGCTTCCGCCGCCAACGCCAGGTCCGGGCGCAAAAGCCCGCATGCCGCGCCAGCGAGGAGTACCGCATAAAGTTTCTTGTCCATGCAAGCAGCCGTGTTAAAACTGTGATGACCAACCGTGGAAAACCCAGGCAAGCCTTCGGAAACGAACGCCCTTCTGTTCAGAAGTGGCGGCTCAGGTCGTTAAACAAAGCGAACGTCATCAGGGTGATGAGGAGCGCAAGACCAATGCGCTGCCCCTGCAACATCGCCCACTCGGAAAGCGGACGCCCCCGGATCCATTCGGCGCAATAATACAATAAATGCCCGCCATCCAGCACGGGAATGGGCAAGAGGTTGACAATCCCCAAGCCGATGCTGACCAGCGCGAGGAAGCCCAGGAAGGCTTCCGCGCCCAGCCGGGCCGTCTTGCCCGAATACTCGGCGATCATCACCGGGCCGGAAAGATTGCGCCAGGAGACTTCGCCCATGAACATCTTGGCGATGAAGCGCAGGTTGAGGATGCCGGTCTCCCAGGTCTGCCCGATGGCGCGGCCCCCGGCCGCGAAGAAGCCGTAGCGCACCTTCTGCCAGAGTTCCGGCGTTTTCACCTGCGGCATGTCCGCCCAGTACATGCCGATGCGGCCGATCTTGCCGCCCTCCTCCTGTTCCAGCCGGGGCGTGATGTGCAGCGTGTGCAGCGTCACTTCCGGCACGGCGGCAGCGGGCGTCTTGCCGCTCTTTCGCGCCACGACAAGGCGCAGGGGCCGTTCGGCGGAGGCCATGATGATATCCTGGACTTCGTACCAGTAGCGCACCGCCCGACCATCAACGGCGAGGATGGTGTCCTCTGCCAGCAAGCCGCCAGCCTGGGCGGGGGAATCCGGCAGGATGCGCCCGATCACGGGCAGGGCTGGCGGCAGGTAGGGGCGCAATCCCAAGATCTGGAAAGGGTCGCCTCGCCAGCCCTGCGCCGTGAGTTCGGCGATTCCAAGGCGCAGGACGCGGGTGTGCGCCTCGGCATCCACCAGTTCGAGTTCCACGCTGCCCTCGAAGGCGCTGCTCGCCTGTTGCAGGAATTCCCAGCGGAAATCACGCCAGGTCGCAATCGGCACACCGCCGACCTTCGTCACCCGGTCGCCATTCTGGAGGTTCAGCCGCGCCGCCGCCGTGTCCGGCAGTGGCGGCCCCAGGATGGGCAAACGCTCGATGCTGCCCAGGGAAAACATGAACCAGTAGAGCAGGATGGCCAGCGCGAAATTGGCGAGCGGCCCCGCCGCCACGATGGCGGCGCGCTTGCCCAGGCGCTGCTGGCTGAAGGCCCGGTGCCGCTCCGCCGCGCTCACGTCTTCGTCATCCTGCTCGCCCAGCATGCTCACGAAGCCGCCCAGAGGCAGGGCGCAGAGCGTCCATTCCGTCTGGTCTTTCCCCAGACGACGCGACCACAGCACCGGCCCGAAGCCCAAGGAAAAGCGCAATACCTTGACGCCGCAGAGCCGCGCCAGCGTGTAATGCCCCAGCTCATGCACCACGATGAGGATGCTGATGAGGACAAGGAAGGCGGCGGCAGAGTACGGCAGATCAAGCATCAGGAAACCCTAGGGAAAAGAAAGACGCGCATCATGGCAGCTTATGCGGCGAATAACAACTCTGCCGCGCGTCGGCGCGCCAGACGGTCAGCGGATTGTACCGCGTCCAGGGAATCCGCCGCCATGCCGGGCAAGGCGGCCAGCACCTCCGCGACCAGGCGCGGGATGCCGGTGAAGGCGAGGCTGCCTTCCAGGAAGGCGGCGACGGCGACCTCGTTGGCGGCGTTCAGGATAGCAGGCGTCGCGCCGCCTGCCGCCAGCGCGGCATACGCGAGCCGCAGCGCCGGGAAGCGTTCGTGATCCGGGGCATGGAAATCGAGACGGGCGATACGGCACAGGTCCAGCGGGGCGACGCCGCTTGCGATGCGCTCCGGCCAGGCGAGGGCATGGGCAATGGGTGTGCGCATGTCCGGGTTGCCCAGTTGCGCGAGCACGGAGCCATCCGCATATTCCACCAGCGAATGCACGATGCTCTGCGGATGCACGAGTACTTCGATTCGTTCGCCCGGCACGCCGAAGAGCCAATGCGCCTCAATGAGTTCCAGCCCCTTGTTCATCATGGTGGCGGAATCGACGGAAACCTTGCGCCCCATCGTCCAGTTGGGGTGGGCGCACGCTTCCTCCGGCCCCACGCGCTCCAGTTCGGCGCGCGTCTTCTCGCGGAACGGGCCGCCGGAAGCCGTCAGCAGCAAGCGCCGCACGCCGGTATTTTCCAGCCCCGGACGAAACCCGGCGGGCAGCGACTGGAAGATGGCGCTGTGCTCGCTATCCACCGGCAGGAGGGTCGCGCCATGTTCCGCCACGGCTTCCATGAAGAGCGCCCCCGCCATCACCAGGGATTCCTTGTTGGCGAGCAACACCTTCTTTCCCGCCTGCGCGGCCCGGTAGGCGGGCGGCAGGCCCGCCGCGCCGACGATGGCCGCCACGACGATATCGCTCTCCGGCGCGCCCGCGATGTTACAGAGTTCCGCCTCGCCACACAGGACTTCCGTTGGCAAGTTTTTGGCGCGCAATGCCGCCGCCAGCAGGGCCGCTTCCCGTTCCTCGCCCAGCACCGCGTAACGGGGCTGGAATTCCAGGCATTGCCGGAGCAGTTTTTCCCATTGCCGATGGGCGCAAAGGGCGAAGACCCGGTAACGTTCTGGATGCAGGCGCAGCACCGCGAGCGTATTTTCGCCGATGGAACCGGTGGAACCCAGAAGCGTGAGGTTTTGCCTCATGTCCGGCTTGCTTCTTTCCTGCGGGAAGCGGCCGGGGGCGCGTCATGCGGGGAATTCCGCAAGCGGCAGGTATAGACGCGGGCGGGCGGGATGTTGCGCAGTACGATGGTCTTGCGCCAAGTGAAGAAGCGGGAAAGAAGCCGTTCGGCCAACCGACTGTATTGATACTGGACAAACAGCCCGTGCTTTTCCTGCAAGGCTTTCCGGCTTGCGCCCAGCACCCGCAACGAAACTCGCCGGGGCAGGGTGACAAGGGGCAGGGAGGAGAGGATGGCATCGTGGCTGCCGGAGAGGAATTCCGCCGAATGGTCGCAGATGATGAGGCGCGGGTCTTGGATTTCCCGCAGGACGCGCACGAACTCGGGGCGAATCTCATAGACCGTGAGCGTGGCGTCGGGTCGCATTCGTTTCAGGATCCAGGTGGTGAGTACGCCTTCTGCCGCGCCCAGCTCCACAAGCGAGGTCGCCGATTCCCAATCGACCGCGGCCAGCATTTCCCGACACAGGTAGCGCGACGAAGGCAGGACGCTGCCGATCTCGCGTGGCGTGCGCACGAACTCGCGCAGATAACTCGCCTGCCGGGAGAGTGTCTGGAACACGCTCATCGCGCCGACCCGGTTTGCGTCAGGTCGCATGACCCAACAAGGAAGAAAAGGAAGCGCATTTTCGACAATCAGAACCACTATGCATTTAAAGAATGCGGGAGGATAGCAGCAGGAACCGATGATTGCAAATATTATTGAGGAAACACTGAACAAACGGTCAAATTGAGGCGAGAGAAACAAAGATTGAGACAAAGAGTATGAACAAAACATAACCGAGAGGTTTTTGCTGGAAAACTGGCCCCGGAAGGCCGG